>CAZHGU010000001.1:0-22599 GCA_964532105.1 uncultured Alcanivorax sp.
TAAGGGGCGAGGAGCGAGGTGCTAGGGGCGAGGAAAAGAAAGGCGCCTTCCTTCGGCCCTGTATTATTCCTTTTGTCTTTCCAGAGGCTCTGGAATGGTTCGCGGCCGGGGCAGTTGCTCCTACGGTGGCCTCTACCTCGCCCCTAGCGCCTCGGCCCTCGCGCCTCGCCCCTAGAACCCTACAACCAGTGAAACCGTAATCTCGTGATCGGTGTTTTCCGTGCCTCCGGGCACCTCGGAACTGTGCTTGAGCAAGTGCGAGAGCCGCAGCGTCAGGGTGTCATTGATCTGGCTGCTCAATGAGGTTTCCGCCCGGGAAACACTGCCCTCGTCGGCGGACATTTCCGTGCTTACTTTCTCCCGGAACACCGCGGATTCGGAAATATCCCAGCGGTATTGTCCCGCCATGCGCAGAATGGGACTGTCTTCGTGATTGTCGCAACTGCGATAACTGTCTTCCGGCTCCAGGCAGCGGATGCGATAACCCGGACCGATTTCCATATTCAATTCGTGGCGCTCGGTATCCAGCAGTGAACGGCCATAACCCAGCGCATAACTGATGCTGTAATGATAGCCGGAAAACAGATCCTTGTCGTAGGTGCCCACATTGAAGATGTAATTCTTCGGGCCGAATTTCCGGTCCAGTTTGTAGGAGAGATAGTAGCGTTCAGCCACGCGCTCGGTCTCACCCGTAGTCTGATTTTCCGCGGTGGTATTGATGGCATTGAACTCCGCGGTATGGCGCCAGTTTTCGCCCTCGTACTCACCGTTCCCCTTGCTGACAATGGAGTCCGAGTCCGTATTGCCGCGTTTCAACAAATAGGAGAATTCCAGTTCGCCGCTCCAGCCGTCCGCCTCGCTTGCACCGTCTTCATCGGCTGCCATGGCGGGCCACGGGCTCAGCCCGGCGGCCACCAGGGCGGCCAGGGTCAGTTTGCGCATAAGTCGTCTCTCGCTACTGCCGTGCGTTAACCTGTTCCAGATGGACATCCATCTGGGGGAACGGAATGGTAATGCCCTCTTCGTCGAAGCGCTGCTTGACGCGCTCGGTGTAATCCCACTTGAAGGCCCAGTAATCTTCCGTCCGGGTCCAGGGCCGAACCCAGAAGTTGATGGCGCTGTCACCCAGCTCTCCGACCACGATCACCGGCGCGGGCTCGGCCAGCACACGCTCATCCTGGTCCAGCAGCTCCTGCAGCACCCGGCGCACCCGCTGGAGATCACTGCTGTAAGCGACGCCAAAGACCATATCCACCCGCCGGGTGGGCATGGCGGAATAGTTCGTGATGTTATCCGCCATAATGGTTCCATTGGGCACGGTGATGAGCTTGTTGTCGGGGGTGATCAGGCGCGTGGCGAAAATGCGGATTTCATGCACCGTACCGCTGGTGCCCGCCGCTTCCACATAGTCTTGCTCCCGGAAGGGGCGGAAGAGAATCAGCATGACGCCGGCGGCGAAGTTGCCCAGCGAATCCTTGAGTGCCAGACCCACGGCCAGGCCGGCGGCGCCGAAGATCGCTACGAGTGATGTGGTCTGCAGACCAAGCTGCTCCAGTGCGGCGATGGCGACAAAGATGAGCAGGGCTATATAGGCCAGCCGCGCCGCAAAGCGAGCTATGGTGCCGTCCACCCGGGCCTGCATCTTGCGTTCCAGGAAACGGCACAGGCGGGTGACCACCCATTTGCCGACCAGGAAAATCGCCAGTGCCGCCAACAGATTCCAGCTGTAGGGCACGATATTGTCGGCCACGAACTGTTCCACGGCCTGAATATAAGTGTCCATCGCGCTCTCCCGCCATTTGATACAAATACGGCCCCGATCGACGGGGCCGTATTCATAAATCAACAGGTTATAGCGAACAACGCCGAAAGAATACCCCGAAGCACTTCGGGGGCATCATGGTTGCTTGAAATTTGTTCATGTCGAGTTGCGCCATCCACAGGCCAATGTCCGACGAAACCTTGGGGTTTTTCACGCTGAACCCGTATAATGCCGCCTCTTTTCGCGAACCGGAGGTTGCATGGCCGATTCTGTCCGCACTCAACTTGAGTCCCTGATGCAAGAGCGCATCCTGGTGCTCGACGGTGCCATGGGCACCATGATTCAGCAACTGGATCTTCCCGAGGAGGATTTCCGGGGCGAGCGCTTCGCGGACTGGCCCTCGGACCTCAAGGGCAACAATGACCTGCTGAGCATTACCCAGCCCGAGGCCATCGGCCGCATCCACAAGCAGAGCCTGGATGCCGGCGCCGACATCATTGAGGCCAACTCCTTCAACGGCACCCGTATTGCCATGGCCGATTACAACATGGAGGAGTACGCCCGCGAGATCAATGTGGCGGCGGCCCGGGTGGCGCGCAAGGCGGCCGACGAAGCCACAAAAGAAAACCCGGACAAACCCCGGTTCGTGGCCGGTATTCTCGGCCCCACCAACCGCACGGCCAGCATCAGCCCGGATGTGAACGACCCGGGCTATCGCGCGATCAATTTCGACCAGCTGGTGGAAGCCTATACCGAGAATATCGACGGTCTGGTGGAAGGCGGCGTGGATCTGCTGCTGCTGGAGACCATCTTCGACACCCTGAACGCCAAGGCGGCCGTTTTCGCGATCGAGCAGTACAAGGACGAGCACAACATCGATCTGCCGCTGATGATCTCCGGCACCATTACGGACGCGTCGGGCCGCACGCTCACCGGCCAGACCACCGAGGCCTTCTATAACTCCCTGCGCCATGCCAATCCGATCACCTTCGGCCTGAACTGTGCCCTGGGCGCCGAAGAGCTGCGTCCCTATATCAAGGAACTGTCTCAGATCAGCGAATTCGCGGTGTCCTCGCACCCCAACGCGGGCCTGCCCAACGAAATGGGCGAATACGAGCAGTCGCCCGAGCACATGGCCGAACTGATCGAGGAATGGGCCCGGGACGGCTATCTCAACGTAATCGGCGGCTGCTGCGGTACCACGCCCGAGCACATCGCTGCCATTGCCGAGGCGATCAAGGGCCATGAGCCGCGCAGGATTCCCGAGCGCGAGCCGGCCCTGCGCCTGTCCGGGCTGGAGCCGCTGAATGTGACCGAGGATTCGCTGTTCGTGAATATCGGCGAGCGGACCAACGTCACCGGTTCCAAGAAATTCCTGCGCCTGATCCAGAACGAGGACTATGAAACGGCGCTGGAAGTGGCCAAGCAGCAGGTGGACAACGGCGCCCAGGTGATCGACATCAACATGGACGAGGGCATGCTTGATGCCTCCGAGTGCCTGAGCAAGTTCCTCAACCTGCTTGCCGCCGAGCCGGACATCGCCAAGGTTCCGATCATGGTGGATTCCTCGCGGCCGGATGCCATCGAGGAAGGACTCAAGCGCATTCAGGGCAAGGGCATTGTGAACTCCATTTCGCTCAAGGAAGGCGAAGAGGAATTCCTCAAGAAAGCGGAACGGATCCGGCGCTTCGGCGCGGCCGTGGTGATCATGGCATTCGACGAGGATTCCCAGGCGGACACCCGCGAGCGCATGTACGGCATCGCCGAGCGCGCCTACAAGCTGCTGCGGGAAAAGCTGGATTTCCCGGCCGAGGACATCATCTTCGACACCAACATCTTCCCCGTCGCCACGGGCATGGAGGAGCACAACAACAATGCGGTGAACTTCATCGGAGCCGTCTCCGATATCAAGAAGAATCTGCCGCATGCCAAGACCTCCGGCGGTCTGTCCAATGTGAGCTTCTCCTTCCGCGGTAATGAGCCGGTGCGCGAGGCCATCCATGCCGTCTTCCTGTACCACGCCATCAAGGCGGGCCTGGACATGGCCATCGTCAATGCCGGCCAGCTCGGCATCTATGACGATATCGAACCCGGGCTGCGCGAACTGGTCGAGGACGTGATCCTCAATCGCCGCGACGACGCCACCGAGCGCCTGCTCGAAGAGGCGGAAAAGTACAAGGGCCAGAGCGCTTCCCAGGGCGCGGCCCAGGATCTGGAATGGCGCGAATGGGAGGTGGAAAAACGCCTCGAGCACGCGCTGGTGAAAGGCATCACCGATTATGTGGAAGACGACGTCGAGGAAGCGCGTCAGCGCGCCGAGCGTCCGCTCCACGTGATCGAGGGCCCGCTCATGGACGGCATGAACGTGGTGGGCGATCTCTTCGGCGAAGGCAAGATGTTTTTGCCGCAGGTGGTGAAATCCGCCCGCGTGATGAAAAAGGCGGTGGCCTACCTGCTGCCCTACATGGAAGAGGAAAAACGCCGGCTGGGCACCCAGGATGAGTCCAACGGCAAGGTGATCATGGCCACGGTCAAGGGCGACGTCCACGATATCGGCAAGAACATCGTCTCCGTGGTGATGCAGTGCAACAGCTATGACGTGGTGGATCTGGGCGTGATGATCCCCTCCGAGGATATCCTCCAGGCCGCACGCGACCATGACGCCGACATGATCGGCCTGTCCGGACTGATCACGCCCTCGCTGGACGAGATGGTGAACGTGGCCCAGAACATGCAGCGCGAGAATTTCCAGATTCCGCTGCTGATCGGCGGCGCCACCACCAGCCGGATTCACACCTCGGTCAAGATCGATCCGCAGTACGATCAGCCCGTGGTGCATGTGGCCGACGCTTCCAAGGCCGTGGGCGTGGTGAGCAATCTGCTCAGCGAGACGCGGCGCGAGGATTACGTCAAGGAGCTGGAACAGGACCACGAGAAAATGCGCCAGCGGCGCAAGAATCAGCAGGCGGATCGCCAGCTCTCCTCGCTGGAAGACGCGCGTCAGAACGCGCTGCAACTGGACTGGAACAGCTACGAGCCGCCGAAGCCGACCTTCGAGGGTATCCAGGTGTTCAACGATTATCCGCTGGACAAGATCGCCGAGCGCATCGACTGGACGCCCTTCTTCCAGACCTGGGAAATGAAAGGCAAATTCCCCAACATTCTGGAAGACGAGAATGTCGGCCACGAGGCGCAGAAGCTTTATGACGACGCCCGGGCCATGCTCAAGCGCATCATCGACGAAAAGTGGCTGAGTGCGGCCGGTGTGATCGGCTTCTGGCCCGCCAACAGCGTGGGCGACGACATCGAGCTGTATTCGCCGGAAGATGGTTCACCCTGGAAGATGCTGCACCACATCCGGCAACAGCGTCCGGTCGATAACAAGAAGGACAAGCCCAACCTGGCCCTGAGCGATTACATCGCACCGAAGGACAGCGGCAAGACGGACTGGATCGGCGGCTTCGCCGTGACCACAGGCCTGGGCATTGACGAGCATGTGCGCAAATTCGAGGAAGATCACGACGACTATTCCGCGATCATGCTCAAGTCACTCGCCGACCGTCTGGCCGAGGCCTTTGCCGAGCACATGCACGAGCGCGTGCGCAAGGAGTTCTGGGGCTATGCGCCCGACGAGGCCCTGGAGAATCAGGACCTGATCAAGGAAAAGTATCGCGGCATCCGACCGGCACCCGGTTATCCGGCCTGCCCGGACCACACCGAAAAGGGCACGCTCTGGGAGCTGCTGGACGCGGAAACCAATGCCGGCGTGGAATTGACCGACCACTACGCCATGTTCCCGGCAGCGGCGGTGTCCGGCTGGTACTTCGCCCATCCCGAGTCCAGCTACTTCGGCGTGGGCAAGATCGGCAAGGATCAGGTGGAAGACCTGGCCGAGCGCAAGGGCATTCCAAAGGAGAAGCTGGAGCAGATCCTGGTGTCAGTGCTGGGCTACGAGAACTAGCGCCACGGATTGAGCGGCACCGGCCCCACGCGGGTCTGTTGCCGCCCTGCCCGCATTCCAGCCAGCGGGTGTCGCAAAAGGAACAGGGGATTCCAGGTTTGTGGAGCGGCATCCCCGAGATGCTGCCTGCTACCCTTTTGCGGCGCCCTCTTCCGGCTGATGCCGGATACTCACCTCCCCGGTTTCGCCATCCAGAGTCACGCCGGTGCCGTCCGGCAGACAGTGCATGGCGTCATCCAGACCGCGCACGGCGGGAATGTCCAGTTCCCGCGCCAGGGCGGCGGCCGGATCCAGCGGATCCTGACTCGCCAGCACCAGTCCGGAGGCCAGACAGAGCCAGGGCAGCCAGCCCGGGTCGCACTGATCCAGCACCAGCACATCGCCGGGCTCGATCCGGGACAGCTCCCAGGCGGAATGCAGGCGCCGCGTGCACCCCTCCACCCGGCCGGGCACCCAGCCCCGCCCGCGCAGCAGCGGATGGGTCTGGCCCTCCAGATTGATGCCGTAGCCCACCTGGTCCATGATCCAGTCCGGCGCCCCCTGATGGGCGTCACTCATGTACCGCAGCTTGCGCTGGCCCAGCCCGTCGGCGTTGACGCCGCCCTGCCCGTTCCAGACCCGCCAGAGTTCGTCGAAATAGAGGAAAAACAGGTCCTCGGTGCGTTGCAGCAGGCCCTCGTCCACCAGAATGGCGGCCATGCGCAGCAGATGCCGGCGCAGGACACCGCCCAGCCGATACCGCAGGCTCCGGGCCCGGGCCCGCAAGGCCAGCGCTTCGGAAGCCGGCGGGGCATGATCCAGTGCCAGCAGGGCGCGGCAGCGTTGCGGCCCCAGGGCCTCCAGGGTCTGCAGCTCCCCCGGGCCTTCGCGAAAACGGGGCAACACCGGGTCCGCGCCGGCGGCGCCGTCCGGGAAGGACTCCCGCAGCGAAGCGGCCGCGGGCGTACGCCCCAGGGTCTGCAGCAGCTCCCGCTCGGCCGGTGCCAGAAGCCCGGCCAATGACACCGGTTCCTCGTACCGGGCCGAAGGCACACGCAGGTAATTCAACACGCCTTCTTCCCGGGCCAGACGCTCGCCCAGACGGTCCAGGTGAATCAGGAACTGCCATAGCTGATCCCGGGAGCTGTCCGCGGCGGGTATCGGGGACGCGTTCAGCGTGCGCTCCAGGCGGCGCAACTGCCACCGGGACCAGAACCCGGCGGTACGCGAGCACAGACGCCGCACACGCCGGTCTTCGCCCTGCCCTTCGTCGTCGCGCCAGGCCGGCGGCAGGGCCTGTTCCAGCGCGGGCACGGGCAACAGGCGGTGCAGTTCGCGCAGGAAGCGGCCATTAGTGTAGATGTGGCTGTGCACACGCCGATAGGGCTCAAGGTTCTCCATCTCCATCCAGCCCAGACGGCGCCCCAGATTCCGCCAGAAATGCACCTTGAGCCAGCGGCTTTCCAGGGTGTACCACAGCGGCGACACCACCTGGGTCCACAGCCCCATACCGTGACGCCGGGTCCAGACCTCGGCGGGACTGGGCAGACTGCCCACGGGCAGGCTCTGCAGCAGCCACAACCGCTCCCCGTCCCAGATCCATTCGCAGGCCTGGGGGAGATCGGTCCAGCGAATGAGCTGATGGACCAGTTCCAGAAAGGGTTCGCCGCCAATGTGGGGGAGCTCACCGGTCTCGCTGCGCGACCAGGCGATTTCGCCCGAGGGCTGCAGGATCATGCGCTCCTTTTCATCCGCTCCCTCGGCCATCCCCTCGACCACGATATGATCCAGATCCGGACGCATGGGATGACGGGTAAACAACACGCCCGCGGCCCGGCGCGCCGGCAGGGACTGGATCACCACCTCCTCCGGCGCATCGTCCGGCCGGAAGAACTGCTCCAGCGCCGCCGCCAGGGCCGCGTCACTGTCCAGGTTGGCCAGGTTGCGGCGCAGCGATTCCGGATTGACCGTCCCTTGCTGCATGACCCAGTACCGGCATTCATCCGGATGGATCAGCTCGCTCAGGGCCTGAACCAGTTCGGCGGGCTCCGTGTCGACCACATCGGCGCGGCACACCCGCCAACTGGGCGGCACGGGCAACCCGGCCGCGGCCCAGCGCTGCAACGGCCGGCTCTGTTCGCCCGTATCGGGTTCCAGCGGCTCAATGCGCATGACGAGCACACCATGCCCGCCGGAGCGCTTCCGCGATCCGATAGCCCGCCATATGGAGTACGGGCGTGAGCAACAAACCGGGAATGGCGATCTGCACGGCGAGTCCGCCGAACAGAACCGGAGCCTTCATCAGGGTACTCATCAGTGATTCCTGCCAGTAAAAAAACCAGGGATGCTCCGGTGGGAAGATCCACTCGTGCAGGGTGTTGAAAACGGTTTCCGGCCCGGCGAGAGCCAGCGGAGCCAGCACCACCACCGCCAGCATCACGCAAGCCAGCCAGCGAACCCGCCGGGAGGGCGTGCCCAGATACCGCGACAGCAACGCCAGGGGCAACCATAGCAAGGCCATGGCGGCCGACACCAGCGCACCCGCGTCCAGTAGCCGGGCCACATCCCGTAAATGGTTGATTTCGTCACGATTCAAAAGGACGATATCGTGTCCGGCGGGCCCGGGATAACGAATCCGCTCCAGCCCCGCGCCGTTATTGTGCACGGCCTGGCTGATTTGCGCGAACGCCCGGTGGTGGTGTTCCGGCGGCAATTGCGCGAACCCCGGTTTTTCCGGATTCTGGGGCGCGTACTCGTTTATATGCTCCTTAATGTCGAGCACGTCGTACCAGAACGGATACCCATAATCAAAACAGGCGCTCAACCACCATGACAGAAACAGACCCAGCCAGAGGCAGATCAGGGCATACAACAGCCAGCTCAGCCGGGCGGGAAGGTGGTCGAAAATGGCGGGACGCGTCATAATTGGTCGTTCTCTCGTGCCGGGATCCGTGGGGGGTAGCCGTCGCCGGATCAACCGGATCACAGCGCAAAAAACACAGCAAGTATAATAACCAGAGGAACAACGCCCATGCGAGCAGGACTGGCGTTACTGTCACTACTGATCCTGGCCGGCTGCGCCACCACGCGGGAAATGCCCGAGGCACCCGACGGACCCGCCCAGCAGGCGCTGGAGCAGGACTACTTTCACGTCGACATCCCCACCCATGACGGCAGGGAACTCAAGGCCACGGTCTATCAGCCGGAGCTGTCCGCCGGCGAAACCGCGCCCGTGATCATTGCCACCCATGGCTTCGGGATTTCGCGCGCCAAGCGTCCCTGGTCCTTTCACGGCCAGTGGATGATTACCGGCGAAGCCGCGCTCAAGGCCTGGAAACAGGGCTACTGGGTGGTGTACTACGATCAGCGCGGCTGGGGCGACAGCGAGGGCGTGGTGCGCATGATGGACCCGGACTACGAGGTCCGGGATGTCTCCAGCGTGATCGACTGGACCCTGGAGCATATTCCCGCCGTGCGCGAACTCGAGGATGGCGACCCGGCTCTGGGCATGATCGGCGAGTCCTATGGCGGGGGAGCGCAGACAATGGCGAGTTTCGAGGATCCGCGTCTGGAAGCGCTGGTGCCCATCGCCACCTGGCACGATCTCAATGCCATGGCCCCCAACGGCCACATGCGCACCAACTGGGGGGCGCATCTGTTTTCCATCGGCACCGTGACCAGTGGTTTCGATATCGGCTTCATGCTGCAAAAACCCATGCGCAGCGGTTTCACGGGCACCATGAGCCATGCCGCCCAGCGCAAGATGCGCGAGCACAGTCCGGTTCACTACTGCGAGGACGAGCAATATCCCAAAGCCGATGCTCTCTTTATTCAGGGCTTTCGCGACAGCATCTTTCCCCTGCAGGAAGGGCTGGAGAACCGGGAATGCTTCGAGGCCGGCGGCAATGACGCGCGCATGCTGGCCATCCAGGGCGGACATATCCTGCCCTGGCCGGTGCAGAAATTCTCCGGCAAGCCGCTGTTCAACACCGAGGACGAAATCCGGTGCGGCTCGGACGAGCCGGTCAAGCTCGAGGACATGATCCTGCGCTGGTGGGACGAGAAGCTGCGGGCGGAAGAACGTCAGGTGCCGGAATACTGCGTCACCCTGAACGAAGAGGGGGAAGGTCAGGCCATGGAGCAGTTCCCCAGCGGGGGCGAGGAATTCATGCTGCCCGACAGCAAGGTGCATCTGCCGTTCGCGGGCATGTTCGAGTGGCTCATGATCCCCATGGACGTGGGTTTTGATCTCTGGCGCAAGATCTGGTGGTCGGGCGCGGATTACCGCATGAAAAAGCCGGACGGCGGTATCGGTCGGCCCAAGTTCGTGCCGCTGTACATCGCCCACGAGGACGAGCGTCTGCTGGGCATTCCGGAAATCGATATCCGCATGGACTCCACCGCCTCGAAGATCAAGGCCAAGGCCTTCGTGGGCGTGGGTGTGCAGGAAGCCGGCATGCGCCGTGTGCACGTGGCCAGCGAGCAGCTCACGCCCCTGCCGGGCAAGGGCGTCTACAAGCAGGAACTACCCGCGGTCTCGCGCAAGCTCGACCACGGCGATCGGGTGGGCCTGGTGATCTACGGCTATACCTGGCAGTTCTTCACCAATCCCAGTTACTGGCACAACGTGGCCCGGCTGGGCGGCGATGTCTATCTGCCTATTCTGGGTCCCGCGGATGAATCCTGACCCAGTCGCCCTGATCGGTGCGTAGCGCCGCATAGCGCTGCGGCGCGAGTCCATGGAAGGACTCATCGAACAGAAGCTTGACGGCGAAGCGCATCCTGTCTTCCGGCGGCCAGCCCCGGATTTCATAGCCCAGATTGGGCAGCTGTCCGGGATGGCGTTCGGGTTGCACCTCCTTGTCCTCGTCATCCTGATAGACCAGTCCCAGCGGAATACCGGACAACTCCTCCGGCACTTCCAGCAGGGTCAGCAGCGAAAATCCCTTGCGCGAGTCGAACAGGATCCAGTCCTCGTCCGTGCTCAGTCCGCGCTCCACCATCTTGCGTTCGTCCTCGTCCATCCGGCCGTCCACCTTGCCCACCAGATCACCGGAGCGAGCAGTCTTCACCCGGGCACCGTATTGCTCATGACCGTCCATGGACACCGAAACCCGGGGCTCCTTCAGCGTGGCCCGGTAGACAAAGGGAATCTCCGCATAGGTGTGTGCTTCGTAATGCGCGGGATAGCGTAATGCCTGAACATGCATGGTCATGACCGGAATGCCGGAGATTACCACCCGGGTCTCCAGATGCATGACCGAGCGGATGGGCCCGGTCTTGAGACCCAGCAGTTCGGGATCCAGATTGCGGTTGGTCAGCGTCATGCGCGTAAACCGGCTCAATACACCCGCCGACATGCGCATCTTGAGGGTATCGATAATGGAACCCTCGCCCTCATAGCCGCGATAGTCCAGATGATTCCAGTTCAGCTCATTGTCCGGGTCGACTTCCAGGCGATACCAGGGCGTGCGGGTAACCCCGGTTTCCACATTGTGCTCGACATAGTGCACCGGACTGCGCGGCTCATGATCGCGGGCGAGATAAAAATACAGCGACTCACCCGCCGGATTGCGTACTTCCAGTTCCGCCAGGATTTCGCCCTGCCCCGGCTGTTCCTCGTCCGGAGCTTTTTCGCCCGCGTCCCGGAACAAAGCCAGGAGTTCATCCCGCGCATCAAAGACACCGGGATCGCCCTGGCGCTCGTGACCGGAACCGTCGAACCAGACCAGATCATGCTGGTCCAGTTCGTCGATCTGAAAGGGCACGGGTTCGAAACCCCCGTCGCGCCAGCGCACCAGCGACAACCGTTCGGTCTTGAGCCCCCGGGCGGAAGGCAAATCCCGGGCGGTCACTTCCAGCACACGCTGTTCAGCGGCCCGGGAGGCACCCTCCATGTCGTCCGCTGTTACACCGGGCAACGGGCTCAGGCCGAGCCCGAACATCAGCCAAACCGATAGTGGACGCATCTAGCCTCCCCGGGCCAGGGTCGCGCGTACATTGACACCGCCCGGATCATTGCCGCGGGAAATCTCGATACTGGCGGGACGCACGCCCTGCTCCGAACGCAGGGTCTGCAGCCAGGCCATGACATGGGCAAAGGACTGATTTTCCAGCATGACGCGTACGGAGCCGTCGCCTTCCGGCGTGAAGCCTTTCAGGGAAAGATTGTGGGCGGAGGCGCTGGAACTGATCCGGCTGGTCCAGCCTTCGTCGGTCGAGGGGCTATCCGAAGTGTTCTGTTGAGCCCCACGCACCACCGGCTCATTATCCTGGATCCAGGACAGTGTCTGTGTCGCACGGATGTAACGCGCACGCGCTTCCTCGCGGCCCTGGTAGACGGGCTGCCAGACCAGCCACCAGAGCAGCGCCACGATCAGGGCCCCGCCCAGAACCAGCAGGGCTCTCTGCTCGCGAAGCTCGCGCTGGCGGTACCAGGCCAGCGCCGGTTCGAGATACTGATTCAATCGGGCGCGCCACTGCCTTGCAGACGCCATCAGC
Source organism: uncultured Alcanivorax sp. (assembly GCA_964532105.1). Taxonomy (GTDB): domain Bacteria; phylum Pseudomonadota; class Gammaproteobacteria; order Pseudomonadales; family Alcanivoracaceae; genus SLJS01. The sequence continues at coordinate 12,204 of CAZHGU010000001.1, forward strand.
TCTTTCCTATCCGTAAACGCGCGGTGACACCGTCGCCGTCATCGCGGGCCGTGGCGATTTCGGCATTGATGCCCTGATCCGCCAACTGCTTGCGAACTTCTTCCACGGCCTCGTACCCCTCCGCTCGCAATTCCAGCTGCAGATTCCCCTCTCGCTGGTTGTATTGCAATCGACGCGTTGTAACCCCTTGTGAACGGTATTCCGCCAGGATGTCGCCCACCGGGGCCATGAGATCCAGAAAGCCCCCACCCGGTCCGCCGCCGGCACCGAGCGAATTCAGCCGTTGCCGGAACTGGGCCCGCAAGCGCGCCGTGGCCCGGTCGCCCGGAAACAGATCCTGGTAAAGCTCGGCCGATTGCTGCCGGACCTGTTCCGCGGCCTGCTCGTAACGCCATTGCTGCACACCCAGAAAGACGCAGATCAGCACCAGCGCCGCGGCGGCGAAACCGGCCAGCGGACGCCACTGGACCCAGCTCCAGTCCCCGCCGGCACCGGCGGCCGGCGGCCGCATTTCACCGTGCAGCAGTTCCACATACGGATTGCGCACGCGCCCCTGCGCCAGTGCCTCCAGCACGGCCGCGCGACCGGTAATCTCGTCCCAGTCCCCTTCTTCAGGTGCCAGGGCCGCGCGCACGGACGCTTCCTCCGCCGGGGTGACCGTCAACGCCTGGCGTTCGTCGGGCAGCAGCAGAACACTGTGTTCATCGGCCAGGCGCAAGGGCGCACGATCGGCCAGCAGGGAGGCGTCACTGCTGGCGCCGGACAGCTCGACGCCCTGCTCCAGACACCAGGCCCGCAGCCGGACCAGCGCCTGGCGATCACAGGCCAGTACCGGATACTCGTCGCCGGCCGGACGGCTCCAGGCATACCAGAGCTGCTCGGGCGGCTCCAGCAGATCGTCTTCCAGCAGATACGGCAGGGCCCGCTGGAGCTGCTTGGCCTGTTTGCGTGTCAATCGCACCCGGGTCATGAGTACATCGGCACTGGCGAAGACCAGAAACAGACGTTGTCCCGAGGACGCCGCCTGCTCCACAACTTCGCCCAGCCGGGCCTCGCGGCTGTCGCCGGCCTCCCCCGTGCCCGCCTGCACCACCAGCTCGCCCGGCTCCTGCGTATCCAGCGCGCCGGGAGGCAGACGTACCATCAAGACTTCAGCCACCATCAGTTCTCCGTGTCCCCGTTCGGCTCCAGGGTATTATTGCCATCTCCGCCCTGTTCCGGGGCATTGTAGTGCGGATTGCAGGCCGGTTCGAGCGGCCCCAGCACGGGCACGACCTGACGGCTGATCACCGAGGCCCGGCGCTGCTCGTTTTCGTTGGCCTGAGGATTGCGGAAAATCCGGGTGACCAGCCGTGAGCGCTGCCCCTGCAGCTCCACATCGATCATGACCTGGAAATAGGAGGACTGTACGCCCACTTGCTGCTGCAAGGCCTGGCGCTGTTCGCTGTCGAGCTCATTGAACGGGGCTACGTTGAATAGAGCGCCTACCTCGGTAATGGGGCCCTCGCTGCGCAGTTCTTCCACCGCCGTGGCGGCATTGCCGCCGTATTGCCCCAGCACCGCATTCAGTACGGCGGTGGAGGCGGTATTGAGATTGAGCGTCGTGTCCACCGGCAGGGCCGTGAAATAGGACCAGAAAAAGGAACTCTCCTCGGGCAGGGCCTGCAGATCGAAGCTGCGCAGGGCGCGCAGTTCGGACTCGTGGGCCACCGGCAGATTGGGCGTGCGGCGCTGCCGATACTCGGCATCCTCGGCCCCTTCCACGCCGTCCACCATGTTGTTGCTGTCGATCCAGTCCGTCATTTCATAGGCCAGCGTGCGCGCGCTTTCGGGCTGTGCGAGTACGGATTCCAGCAAGCGTTGAAGCGACTGACGTCCATTCTCGTCACGGAGAAAGCGATCCTGTTGGCCCTGCACCACCCAGTTGAGATTGAAACGCCCCTGCAGATCCTGGACGGTGGCGCTGAGCAGGGCGTCCTCGTAGGGGGACGGCGGCAGCCTCACCGCCCAGCGCTCGTCCTGGCAATCGTCCACCAGTGTGCCCTCTTCCTGGTCCGCTTCCAGATCATCAATCAGCCCCTGCACGGCCACTTTCTCCGCGGCCATGGCGTACTGGTAGCGCCGGTCCCAGTTGAGCAGATTTTCCGTGCGCGTCATGTAGCCTTCCTGCTGGCGCACGATCTCCACGGCCAGGGTGAAGACCATGGCGAAGATCATGAGCACCACAATCAGGGCCACACCGCGTTGTTGTCCGGGCAGGGTCATGACCAGGGGTTCTCCACCAGACGGAAATAACGATGCAGGCCCGAGCCTTCTTCCCGTTCGACCGTGATTTCCAGACTGCGCGGCAGGGGCTGGCGCAGCACACCCGAGCCGGTGGTGTCCTCGCGGGGCCAGCGCCGGCCCCATTCGTATTCACCGGCCGGTGTTTCATAGAGATAACGCACCCGGAAGTCGCTGACCCCTTCCATCATGACCGTATCGACGGGTTCCGCCCCCGCCTCGCGGTCGAGCACCTGATGGTGGGAACGGATCAGCTGATCGTCTTCCAGGCGCCAGGTCACGCGCTGCATGGTGCTGCGCCGGCGCAGATCCATGGGGTTGGCCCAGCCCAGGCGGGTCAGCGAAACGCCGTCTTCCACGCCTTCCACCGCCGGACGCGTATCACCAAAGCTGTCGCGCGTCGGGCGTGCGATAATCTGTTCCATGTCCATGGTGAGAAAGATCAGGGTCCGCTGGCCGGCTTCCAGCGCGTCGGCGTGACGGTTGAGGATCTCGCGGTTGCGCAGCGCGGCACTGAGAAACTGCTGGGCCATGACATACATGGCGGCGAAAATCGCGATCGACACGACCAGTTCCAGCAGGGTAAACCCGGATGTACGTCCCGGCCTGCCCATCATGGTTTCCCCAACAGACTGGCCATGCTGTAAGTGATTCCCCAGTCCTCGTCCCCCTCCGGGCGGGGCCCCACCTGGATATCCACGCGTCGGGTATCCGGGAAGGGGCCTTCGCTCACCTCGGTACGGATGCGCCAGGTCTGGCCAAAACGCTCCACCTGGTCATCACTGGTGCCCGTGCCGGGCCATTCCCGGAACACCTGCAACTCCACCAGTTTGTCGCTGGCCACCTGGTAGCCCTGGGTCTTGCTTTCCAGACGATTGAAGATATCCGCCGCGCCCCCCAGCGTCTGGGACAACACGGTAATGGCGGCCGCGAGCACCATCAGGGCCACCAGCACTTCCACCAGGGTAAAGCCGTACTCAGTCTTCATTGCTGCCATTCCCGCGCCCGGGACGCTCCACGCGTCCCACGCTGTTGAGCTCCAGCCGCAGGCCGTCGCCCTCCGCGCCCCGGCGGCGCAGCCAGAGTGTCACGGGTGTGGCTTCGCCGCTGGGAAAGAAAAAAACCTGGGGAGGATTCTCCTCTTCATCGTCATTGCCGCCGGTTTCGTCCTCATCGCCCATCATGCGATTCGACACGGCATCGCGCAGATTGACCTCTTCCCGATCCCCGGTTTCTTCCAACCGCCACTCCAGGCGCATGTCCCCGGGCAGTTCCAGCGGCCCCAGCTCACCGGCGCCATCCATGGCGACGAACTCGCCTTCCTCGTGGTCGAAGCGCAGGGGTTGCACGGTATTTTCTTTCAGCCGCGCGGCCAGCAGCTGTCCCAGAAACAGGCTCTGTTCATTGAGCTGTTCCAGCAGCCCGGAGACACGGTCCGCCTGCTGCCCGGGGCCGCCGCCCGGATCGCGCATGAGGGTAGGCACGGCAATGGCGGCCAGCAACGCGATCAGCGCCACCACCACCATGATTTCCAGCAGGGAAAACCCGCGGGGCGAGCGAGGCCCGTTATTCGTTATAGCGGATATCCGCATCAAAGCCCTCACCCCCTTCCGCGCCGTCGGCGCCCAGGGAGTAGAGATCAAAGGGACTGCCGTCCGTGCCGGGGCTGATGTAGACATATTCATTGCCCCAGGGATCCTGGGGCACCTCGTCGAGATAGCCTTCCGGGTTGTATTCACCTTCCTCGGCCGAGGACGGACGCTCCACCAGTGCCTCCAGGCCCTCCTCGGTGGAGGGATAATCATTGTTGTCGAGCTTGTACATCTTGAGCGCATTGGCAATGCTCGACATATTGGCCCGGGCAATATCCACCTTGGCCTTTTCACCCTGCCCGATCACATTGGGCACGATCATGGCGGCCAGCAGGCCCAGAATGGCCACCACCACCATGATCTCGATCAGGGTCAGTCCGCGTTGTCTCTGATAGGCAAAACTGTGCATCAATCCTCGCTCCCGGTAGGCTGGGTTACCAATATACCGCCGCATGGCGGTCATGGACACCCTGTGCCGCGTCAACCAATGTTGAACAGCTGATTCATTTGCAGAATGGGCTGCATCATGGCCATCACGATAGTAAAGACCATGATCGCCATGAACAGCAGCGTGAACGGTCCCAGCAGGCCTACAAGGGTGTTGACCACGCCGTTGAGCTCACGTTCCTGATAGTCCGCCGCCCGGGTGAGCATGCGGTCCAGCTCGCCGCTGGCCTCGCCGCTGGCGATCATCTGCACCAGCATGGGCGGGAAATAGCCGCTGTTATCCAGGGCCCGGCTCAGGCTGCCCCCTTCGCGCACCCGGGCGGCGGCGTTGCGGACCGCTTCCCGGATGGCCAGATTGCTCACCACCTGTGAAGAAATGACCAGCGCGTCCACCAGGGGCACGCCGCTGCGCGAGAGAATACCCAGGGTGCTGGCCAGCCGGGCGCTGTCGGCGCTGCGCAGCATTCGGCCCAGCGCGGGTAACTGCGTCAGGCGTTCGTGGACCCGGAAACGGAAGGCCGGATTACGCAGCGCGCGGACAAAGGCCACGGTGGCACCCACCACCAGCAGCGCCATCAGCCAGAGCCAGTTGCGCACGAAATCACTGAGCACGATGAGCGCCTGGGTGAGCCAGGGCAGTTCCGCGTCCTGCCGGGCGAACACCTCCACCATGCGCGGCACCACATAGGTCATCAGCAGGACGATGATCGCGAAGGAGAATACCAGAATGAAGGCCGGATAGATCAGCGACTGGGCCACGGAACGCCCGGTATCGTGGCGGTTTTCCAGATATTCGGCGAGCTGTTCCAGCACATCTTCCAGATGACCGCTCTGCTCACCGGCGGCGACCGTGGCGCGGTACATCTCGGGAAAGGCCCGGGGAAATTCCGCCAGGGCGGCGGCCAGGCTGTGCCCTTCCAGCACCCGGGCACGCACGGCCACCACGATGCGCTCAATGCGCGGACGTCCGGTCTGGTTCACCACGGCCGACAGGGCCTGTTCCACGGGCAGGCCGGAGCGAATGAGCGTGGCGAGCTGGCGGGTCACCAGAGCCTGTTCGCCGGTGTCCAGCTTGCCGCTGCGCGACCAGCGCGCTCCCGCGCCGCTGCCGCCGGAGCTGTCCCGGGTCTCGTCCACGTCCAGCGGTACCCAGCCCTTGCCCTTGAGCTGTTGCCGAATCTGGCGGGCGCTGTCGCCTTCCAGTACGCCCTTGCGGACCTTGCCCCGGTGGTCCAGGCAGCGGTATTCGAACGCAGGCATGAGGGGTCAGTCCTCCCGGGTCACGCGCAGCACTTCCTCGATACTGGTCTCGCCCGCGCGCACCCGGCGCCAGCCGTCGGCGCGGATGCTGGGCGAGGTGCGCCGGGCATGGCGCTCCAGCACGGGTTCGCCGGCCTGATCATGAATCAGCTGGCGCATTTCGTCGTCCACCGGCACCAGCTCGTAAATGCCCGTTCGCCCCCGATACCCCTGATGGTTGCAGACCTCGCAGCCCACGGGCCGGTACAGGGTGGGCACTTCATCCGCGGCCAGGCCCATGAGTTCGCGTTCCGCTTCGTCCGGCTCATAGGGCTCCTTGCAGTCCGGTCTCATCAGTCGCACCAGACGATGGGCCATGACCCCGAGCAGGCTGGACGACAGCAAAAAGGACTCGATGCCCATGTCCTGCAAGCGGGTCATGGCGCCCACGGCCGTATTGGTGTGCAGCGTGGACAGCACCAGGTGGCCCGTGAGACTGGCCTGAACGGCGATTTCCGCGGTTTCCTTGTCCCGGATCTCGCCCACCATGACCACGTCCGGATCCTGGCGCAGAATGGCGCGCAACCCCCGCGCGAAGGTCATGTCCACCTTCTGGTTCACCTGGGTCTGGCCGATCCCTTCCAGCTGGTATTCGATGGGATCTTCCACCGTGAGGATATTGCGGCTGGCGTCGTTGAGTTCGGTGAGCGAGGCATAGAGGGTGGTGCTCTTGCCCGAACCCGTCGGGCCGGTCACCAGAATGACGCCGTGGGGCTTGTGGACCAGGTCCTTCATCAATTCGAAGGTGTGCTTGCCCATGCCCAGACGTTCGAGCTGCAAGCGCCCGGCCTGTTTGTCCAGCAGGCGCAGCACCACCCGCTCGCCCATGCTCGAGGGCATGGTGGACACGCGCACGTCCACATCGCGCCCGCCCACCCGCAGCGAGATGCGCCCGTCCTGGGGGATACGCTTTTCGGCGATATCCAGGCGCGCCATCACCTTGATGCGCGACACCAGCAGGGGCGCCAGCTCCCGGCGGGGGGTGAGCACTTCGCGCAGGACACCATCCACGCGCATGCGCACCACCAAGCGGCGCTCGAAGGTCTCGATATGAATATCCGAGGCGTTTTCGCGGATGGCCTCCTGAAACAGCGCATTGATCAGGCGGATGATGGGCGCGTCATCCTCCTGTTCCAGCAGGTCCGAGGTTTCGGGCATGGACTCGGCCAGACTGGCCAGATCCAGGCCTTCCAGATCGTCCGCCGCCTCGGCCGCCGCGCCACGCTGCTGCTCATAGGTCAACGCCATGGCGTCGGCGAACTCGGTTTCGTTCAGCGCGCGCACCGGCGGCAGCCAGCCCAGATGCCGGCGCAGCTCGGCCAGTACGTCCGCACGCACCGGCGGCACGCAGGCCAGCTCACGCTGCCCGTCGCGATCACGCAGCAACACCTGGTGACGGCGGGCAAAGCCGTAGGGCAGCAGATCACCCTCCTGCCCGGCGTCCTCGTAGTCCGCAGTCAGCGCCTCTTCCTCCAGGGCCATGCCGTCAGAACCTCTCGATCAGGGTCTCGATAATGGAACGGTTCGCCTCGCCGAGTTCGATGAACTGAAAGCCGGCATGATACTCACCGGGGCGTTCCTGTTCCTCACACCAGATGTTACGCGCATCAAAGCTCAGGGTGTTAATCCCCTCGATGGGTTCGGGCAACACCATGCCCAGGGCAAGTTGTTGCCCTTCCTCCGGCGGATTGCGTACGAAAAGCTTGAATCCGTCCACGCTGATATTGAGCAGACGCCCCACATTGCCGCCGGTTTCGCGATTGAAGACCACCATCTCGCGCGACATCCGCTTGCGCGGATAACGCCGGGCCTCACGGGCCTGCAGTTCTTCCGGATCGGTTTCACGTCCGGTGACATCACGCAGCACCAGCACTACGCCGGAAAAGTCCTCGCCCGGTTCATTGACCGGGTTCGCCGTCACCTCGAGCGCGCGGAAGGAGTCCCCCTCGGCTATATACAGGGGAGTGCCGCTGCGCCAGATCTCGCCTTCCCGGGCCCGTTCATACACCGGCGAATCCGCCCAGGCCCAGCGCTTGCTCCCGTCCCGTTCGCGGAACAGCAGATCGTCGGCGTGGTCCTGTTCCAGCCGGATATCCCGGCCCACCAGGGTCCGGGCAGCATCATTGCAGAAGGTTACACGCCCATTGGCGTCGGTGCCGATCACGCCCTCGCCCAGGGCCTGCAACAGGCGTTCATTTTCGTCCTTGAGACGTTTCATCTGCACCACGGCCTGCTGAAGCTTGCGCTTTTCCATGTCCAGCTCCAGAAAGACCCGTACCTTGGCCTCCAGCACCTGCGGATCCACCGGCTTGAACAGATAATCCACCGCCCCGCATTCGTAGCCGCGCGAGACGTATTTTTCCTCCTTGGAAATCGCGGTCACGAAGATTACCGGAATCCCCCGGGTGCGGCGGTTCTTGCGCAAGAGCTCCGCCACTTCGAAGCCGTCCATTTCCGGCATCTGCACATCCAGCAGAATGAGCGCAAGATCCTGCTTGAGTGCGAGATCCAGTGTTTCATTGCCGGATGTGGCCGTAATCAGATTGCGATCCTCGGCCTCGAGGATCGCCTCCAGCGCGACCAGATTCTCCCGGTGGTCATCAACAATCAGAATATTCTGCTTCATGATCCCTGTGTCCCGACTATCCTGTCCCGCAAAAACTCGCCCAGCCTGTCGGCATCGAGCACATACTGCACCCGACCAGTCGCTATGGCCGCTTCGGGCATCATCGGCGCCTCGGCCCCGCCCGGCTCCTGCGCCACGGTGATACCTCCGCGACGGGCAATATAACCAATTCCGGCCGCGCCGTCCTCATTCGCGCCGGTCAGAATGACACCCATGGCCCCGGCACCGTACACATGGCCCACCGAGAAAAACGTCTCGTCGATGGATGGACGCGAAAAGTGAACATGTTCGTATACCGCAAGTCCGATGGACCCATCCGGGTTCACCAGCATGTGATAGCCGGGCGGTGCCACATAAAGATAGCCCGGCGCCACCTCCGTCTTGTCCTCCGGCGATATCGGGGACAACCCCGAGCGCCGGCCCAGAATCTCCACGAGCCGGCTATCCAGTGCCGGACGTTGATGCAGGACCAGAAAGACCGGCACCGGTAGCGAAGCGGGCAACCCGTCCAGAATCCGCAGGGTCACGTCCAGTCCGCCCCAGGAGCCGCCTATGGCAATAGCACCATGGCCGCTCGAATCGGGGTCACTCCTCATCATTCTCCGAGCCCTGGCGCTTGGCCGCTTCATAAGCCGCGCGATGCGCCTGGGCCTGTTTCAGCTTCTCCTGCAGCTCCCGGCGTTCACGATCCAGTTTAAGGAAAAAGTCCACCTTGCTCTTGATAATCGTGGCATCCAGGGGTTTGAAAAGATAATCCACGGCTCCCACCTGATACCCCTTGAACACATACTGATCTTCCTTGGATATGGCGGTCACGAATATGATGGGGATATTCTGCGTATTCTTGCGGCTGCGCATCAGCTCCGCCACCTCGAACCCGTCCATCTCCGGCATCTGCACATCCAGCAAGACCAGCGACACATCCTCGTTGAGCAGCATCTTGAGCGCGTCCGGGCCCGATTCGGCCTTGAGCAGTTCACGCTCTTCGTCCTCGAGGATAGCCTCCAGTGAAACCAGGTTCGCCGGTTCGTCGTCCACAAGCAGTATTTTCTGCTGCATTATCTCGACTCTCTTGCTGTGATTTGGCGTTTGCGAAAGATCTTGAGCCGTTCATCAATGGGCTCGAAAGCCTCAACCAGACCGGAATAACGCAAACTCTCCTTGGTGCCCAGACAAAGCACACCACCCATGTCCAGACTGTCGAAAAAAAGCCGGAATACACGCTGCTGAAGATCACGATCAAAATAAATCAGCACGTTTCGGCACAGGATCACGTTCATCTCACCGAAAACCTGATCGGTCACCAGATCATGGTCAGCAAAAACAATGTTGCGCTTCAAGCGCTGATCCAGGATGGCGCCGTCATACTTGGCGGTGTAATAATCCGAAAGCGAACCACGTCCTCCCGCCGCCCGGTAATTTTCACTGAACTGACGCATGGACGAAATCGGATAAATGCCCTTCCTGGCACTGGCCAGCACATTCTTGTCGATATCCGTAGCATAGATAATGGTCCGATCATAAAGACCTTCTTCTTCGAGCAGGATCGCCATGCTGTAGATTTCCTCGCCCGTGGCGCAGCCGGCGTGCCAGATCTTGATGAAGGGAAAAGTCTTGAGCAGTGGAACCACTTCCTGGCGAAACGCCAGATAGAACTCCGGATCCCGGAACATGTCAGTGACGTTGACCGTGAGATCATTCAAAAGCGAGATAAAGAACTCCCGGTCGCGCAGAACCCGTTCCGTCATGCGCGTGACATTATCAAGCCCGGATAACCCCAGCCGATGCATGATGCGCCGTCGAATGGAAGCCTTGGTGTAGGAACGAAAATCATAGCCATAGCATTGAAAAATGGCTTCCAGAAGCAGATCGATCTCGATGTCCTCAATGGTGACATCTTCGTCTGTGATTTCCGCGTCCTGATTCAAGGTTATCTCCGCTACTTCTGCAGCCAAACGCGCATCAGGGACGTCAACTTCGTCATGTCAATGGGTTTGGAACAGTAGTCATTGGCACCGGCATCGATACATTTGGCCCGGTCTTCCTTCATCGCCTTGGCCGTCAGCGCGATGATCGGCAGCTTCTGGAAGCGTTGCTGCTCACGGACCTTGTGCATTGCTTCATAACCGTCCATCTCGGGCATCATGAT
>CAZHGU010000002.1:0-1401 GCA_964532105.1 uncultured Alcanivorax sp.
CCATGTTCTATTCGCCCACGGACGCCTTTGATTCCGTGCAGTACATCATGCGGGACGTGCAGTTCGGCTGGCTGATCCGCTATATGCATGCGGTGGGCGCCTCGGCGTTCTTTCTGGTGGTTTATCTGCACATGTTCCGCGGACTGCTGTACGGCTCCTACAAGCCGCCGCGTGAGCTTGTGTGGATTTTCGGCATGCTGATCTATGTGGCGCTCATGGCGGAAGGGTTCCTTGGCTATGTGCTGCCCTGGGGCAACATGTCCTACTGGGGCGCCCAGGTGATTATTTCCCTGGTGGGAGCGGTGCCCTATGAACTGATTCCCTTTATCAGTCCGGCCGAGAGCAAGGAGATCGGCGAGGCCCTGGTGACCTGGGTGCGTGGTGACTACCTGTTGTCCGAGGCCACGGTCAACAAGTTTTTCGCCCTGCATGTGGTGGCCATTCCGCTGGTGCTGCTCGCACTGGTGGTGCTGCATATCCTGGCGCTGCACGAGGTGGGTTCGAACAATCCGGACGGCGTCGAGATCAAGAAGAACAAGGACGAAAACGGTATCCCGAAAGATGGCATCCCCTTTCATCCCTACTATACGGTCAAGGATACAGTGGGGGTCGTGATCTTCCTGATGCTCTTTGCCGTGGTGGTGTTCTTTTTCCCCGACGGCGGCGGCTACCTGATTGAAAAGCCCAATTTCGGACCGGCCGACCCGCTGGCCACGCCGGATCATATCGCGCCGGTATGGTACTATGGGCCCTACTACGCCATGCTCCGGGCGACTACCTTTGACATCTTCATGTCGGCCAAGGCCTGGGGTGTCATCATCATGGGCGGTGCCATCCTGATCCTGTTCCTGCTGCCTTGGCTGGATCGTCATCCGGTGAAGTCCATTCGCTACAAGGGCTGGCTCAGCAAGGTGGCGCTGATGCTGCTGGCCGCGGATTTCCTCATGTTGGGCTGGCTCGGTACCCAGCCGGGTTCGGATCTGCGCAAGCTCATGGCGCAGCTGGGCACATTCTATTACTTCGGCTATTTCCTGCTGGTGCTGCCTTTCGCACACCGGTTCGAGAAGTCCAGGCCGGTTCCGGAACGCGTTACGGGAGGTCACTGATGAGAAAGCTGATGATATTGCTGCTTACTCTGCTTCCCGTGTCCGTGCTCGCGGCCGGAGGTGGTGGCGGTGGCGAGCACATGAAGGAAGCGCCGGTCAATCTCCAGGATCAGGTGTCGCTGCAAAAGGGGGCGCAGCTGTTCGTCAACAACTGCATGGGCTGCCACTCCCTGGATTATCTGCGCTATGGCCGGATGGCCGAGGATCTGGATATTCCGAAAGAGCTGGCCCAAAAGAACCTGAATTTCAGTGATGGCAAGATTGGTTCGTCCATGACCAATGCCGTCAACAAGGA
>CAZHGU010000002.1:1411-19238 GCA_964532105.1 uncultured Alcanivorax sp.
CTGGCTTTATTCCTATCTCGTGGGTTTTTACGAAGACGAAGACCACGTTTATGGCTACAACAACCACGTTTTCCCCAATGTCGCCATGCCTCATGTGATGGCGGACATGGAAAACGAGCTTGATGAGGAGCAGTTCAATTCGGCCATGGGAGATATTACGAACTTCCTCGCCTATGCCGGTGAGCCGCATCGGCTGGAAAGTGAACGTCTGGGCGTGTATGTGCTGATCTTTCTGTTCATTCTGTTGATTCCCGCATGGTTCTTGTACAAGGAATACTGGAAGGACGTGGATTGATCAGCGACATGACATCGACCTGAAAGCAGGGTCGCCGGCCTCGGCGGCCCTGCTTTCGTTTTTATCTCGTTTTGGGGGACCCCAAACAATGAGTGTCGTTTCCAAACGTTCTTCAATGACCTTTTTCTCCAATGCCGCTGATCATTATTGCCATCGAGTGCGCATCGTATTGGCTGAAAAGGGGGTCACGGTCGATATCGTCAATGTCGCCGACGGGCGCAGCAAGCCCGAGGATCTCGCCTCTCTGAACCCCTACAATGAGGTCCCCACCCTGGCGGACCGGGATCTGAGTCTGTACCAGTCCATGATCATCATGGAGTATCTGGAGGAACGCTTTCCTCATCCGCCCTTGTTGCCCGTGTATCCGGTGGCGCGAGCCCAGAGTCGATTATTGATTCATCGTATTGAGCGTGATTGGTCGACACATGTGGACGCACTCGTGCGCGGCCAGGAGAAGGAGGCCACACGCGACAAGCGGCGCAAGGAACTGCGCGAGGGATTGATGACCGTGACGCCCGTGTTGAGCGAGCATGCCTATTTCATGAGTGACGATTTCACGCTCATCGATTGCGTTCTGGCGCCGATTCTGTGGCGCCTTCCCGCGCTCGGAATTGAACTCCCCGCGCGCCAATGCAAGCCATTGCTTGATTATGCCGAACGTATATTTGTCCGGGACAGTTTCCAGGCGAGTCTTTCGGATTACGAGCGAGAAATCCGGGATTCGGTATAGCAGAGCCGATCCATCGATAGCAGGCGCCGTCCATGAGTGAGAACATGACCTCCAACAAGCCCTACCTGGTCCGCGCGATCCACGAGTGGATTTGTGACAACGGCTTGACGACTCATCTGCTGATCCATGCCAGCTACCCTGGCGTGGAAGCGCCCCAGGATTATGCGCAGAATGATCAGATCGTATTGAATATTGCACCGCGCGCGGTCAGCGGCTTTGTCGCCGACAATGAGGAAATCCGTTTTTCCGCGCGTTTCGGCGGTGTGCCCATGTCGATCCGGGTGCCGGTGGAGGCGGTGCTGGCCGTTTTTGCGCGTGAGAATGGACAGGGCATGGCCTTCGATGCACCGGACTCGCCCGAACCCCCGGATCCGGACGGCCCGGATGATGATGGCGAGCAGGGAAAGGGTTCTCATCTGAAGGTAGTCAAGTAGCCTCCTCCGGAACAATCATGAAGGAAGGCGTCGGGTTCCCCGGGCCGGGATCAGGGGTGTGAGTTCGTGTCAGGTTCGCGCGAGCGGTCACGGATTCTCGATATACTCCACGATCTTTACGATTTTCTGGACACCATAGACGTTCTGAATGGCGCTGACCGTTGCATCACTTTCCTCGCGGGTGAGCAGTCCCATAATGTAGACCACCCCGTCCACGGTGGTAATCCTGGTCCGGCCGCCGGGTGTGTCGCCGTTGAGATAGAGGCGTGTTTTGATCTTGGTGCTTAACCAGCTGTCATTGGCGCGGGCAAGAAAGGAGCTCGAGCCCGAGGTCTGCAGTTCGTTGTGTACCTGTTCCACATGGCGGATGCGGCGGGCAATGTTGCCGGCCTGTTTTTGCAGTTCCTCCGAATCCACCTGGCCGGCGAGCAGGACAATGCCGTTGAAACTCACCACCTTGATGCGCGCATCCGCGAGCCGGTCGCTGGCCCGGTAGAGGTTGATGCGCACCTTGTTCTCGATGGCCTGATCCTCGATGGATGCGCCCAGGGTGCGTTCTCCGTGATGGCGGTCGACCGGTTCGGACGAGGTGGCCGCAATCATGCGGATGCAGCCGCTGAGCAGCAAGCACGCGAGCAGAACCGCAACAGTGCGCAATGCCGGATTCATTCCGTTTCCCCGAAGAGCTGACGGTCAATGTAGTCGCACAGCGCATGAATGATCAGCAAGTGAACCTCCTGAATGCGCGCCGTGGATTGTGCCGGCACGCGCAGTTCCACGTCATCGCCGCTGAGCAGGGGAGCGATCTTGCCGCCGTCGCGGCCGGTGAGCGCGACAATGACCATCTCGCGATCGTGTGCCGCCTGGATGCCCTGGATGACATTGGCGGAATTGCCGCTGGTGGAGATGCCCAGCAGAATATCGCCGGCGTTGCCCAGGGCCCGCACCTGTTTGGAGTAGATCTCGTTGTAGCTGTAGTCGTTGGCAATGGAAGTGAGCGTGGACGAATCCGTGGTCAGGGCCATGGCGGGTAGGGAAGGACGTTCGCGCTCAAAGCGGTTGAGCAGTTCGGACGAGAAGTGCTGGGCGTCGCCGGCGGAGCCGCCGTTGCCGCAACTGAGCACCTTGCCGCCATTGAGCAGACTGTCGACCATGCGCTGGCCTGCCGCGGCAATGGGTTCGGGCAATACTTCGGCCGCCTGGGCCTTGGTTTCCATGCTGTCCGCGAAAAGAGTTCGAATGCGTTCGGTACTCATGCTTGTGCCTTATTCCGCCAGAAAAGCGTTGGTGATCCATTCGATGCCGTCCTGATCCCTTTGTTTCGGTTCCACCGCCACGACATCAAAACGGCAGGATCCGGTTATAGCATCCGCGTGGCTCGCGAGATAATGGCGTGCCGTGTTGATCAGGCGTTGCTGCTTGTGCCGGTCCACGGACGCCAGTGCTCCGCCATGGGAATCGTTGCCCCGGTAACGCACCTCAACAAAAACCAGGGTACCGTCCGGTGCGCGCATGATCAGGTCAATCTCGCCCTGTCGGCAATGGTAGTTGCGCTCGACCGTGCGCAGCCCCTGTCGATGCAGCCAGGTTTCGACCCTTTTTTCACTCTGATTGCCCTTGCGGACGCGTAATAAGCTCATCGGCGTTGTCGTCACTCCCTGTTGCGCGCCCGCGTCCCGAAACCACCGGCAGACGGCGGGGCTGTCCCTGCTGGAAAAAGGCCCAGTCCAGCCGGCGTACAATGTGGCGTTGTTCACCCACGCGCAATCGGCCGGTTACGCCGGGCAGCTGGCTGTTGGGCACGGATTCCAGCATCTTCAGACGCGCCTGCAGGCGCCAGGCATCCACCCCCAGGGCAAAGAGACGTTCGCGGCTGCCGTGGCCGTCGGGCCAGGTCTCGTTCGCCAGCTCGTGCAGATCGGACTCCCGGTCGAGCAGCCAGGGCAGATCCACGAAGCGGATGTTGTCCAGATCCCGGTCGCGTTTGGGATCCGGGCTGCCGCCGTAAATATGCGAGGTGGCAAATACGGGCAGGTTGCGCGCGTAATGGAAATTCAGGGCCGGCTTGATCTGACGGGCCTGACGGTCACTGGCAGCGAGAAATAGTACGTCCAGATCCTGACGGCGGCGTGGTTTGAACTGCACATGCTGATCCGTCAGACGATTCAGCTGCCGCGCGCGTTGATGACTCTGGCCGATAGCCAGCAATTCGCCCACCGCATCGGTTTCATTGTCGCCGAAAGCGTTCCGGGTGGTAATCAGACCGCCCTTGTCCTCAAACGCTTTGATATAGGTACGGGCCATGCGTTTGCCCCAGTCACTGTCCGGATAGAGCACGCCTGCCAGACGCGCGCCTTCCTCGTACGCCTGGTGGACCACCTGGCGCGCTTCATCCTCGGGCGCCAGTCCGAACTGATACAGATTTTCCGGCGGCTGATCGTGTTCCGCGTAATTCAGCGTCAGGGTAGTGACCGGCAGCTGGTCCACGCGGGCAAGCTGCTTGACTTGCGATTTGCTTAGCGGGCCCAGCACCAGATCGGCTTCATCTTCCAGAGCCTGGTTGTAGTGTTCGATGACACGGCCGTCGTCATTGTCGTAGAAACGCAATTCGGGCACGGACCGGTCCTGAGCCAGGGCACTGTAGTAACCGGTCAGCAGGCCGTTGCGAATGACTTTGCCGGCGTCGGCCAGAGGTCCACTCAGCGGAAGAATGATGGCAACGGTTTCGGGTCTCTGGCCGGCGGCACGGGTCAGCGCCGAAACCATCTCCGGCGTGTGACGTTCCGCCGGATGTCCCTGCCAGCGCTGCCGCCAGGCCTCCAGCTCCTCGGTCTGGGCGTCGATGTCCATGAGCGGATCCCGGAAAAGCCGCGCCAGTTCAGCCCAGCCGCGCAAAACTTCTTCGTCCTGGCTGGTCAGTTCGCGCAAATCTGCCATGGGCAGGTTCATCAGCAGCGACCAGGTCATCCTGCGGTTATAGGCGCGGTCGTCTTCGTCTTCGAGCATGGGCTGCATGGCGACGCGTTCACGCAGACTGGCCCGCAACTGACCGTCCAGCATGAGTGCATCCGCGCGCAGCAGGCGCACGCGGTTGCGTTGCGCCGGTTCCGCCTGCGCGATCAGCTCGGGCAGGTCCAGCTTTTCGTTGTCCAGAACCGCGAGCGCGGCCTCGCTGTCCTGCCGAGCAAGATAAAAGCGCGCGCGCAACTCGGCCCATCGCAGGCGTCCGTCATCGGCCAGGGCCTCGGGGTCGAGTGCATCCAGCAACCGGCCCGCTTCACCGATCCGGTGGTCGCCCAGATACTCGTCCGCCCAGCTCAGCAGGCGTACGCGACGTTCCCGGGGCGGCAGGGTTTCCACCTGTTCCAGCGCCGCCTGCGGATTGTCGGGCGCGGCGGGTTGTTCGGCCTCCAGATCCGCGGGCCGGATTGTTTCCTGCTGCGGCGCGCACGCTGCCAGTGCGACCAGTATCAGGGTAAGGAGCAGACAGGGCTGGATGGAGAAACGCAGGCGCATGACTCTCGTACTGTTACAGCAAAGGCGCTATTGTAGGCGCTCGATTCCGGGGCCACCACAGGGGGCGCCGGAGAATTCGAGATTCGTGAAACCGGTAGCGCCGATGTCCGTTTGGACCGGCCAATGGCGCCCGGGTTTCCCGACCCCGGAGTAGCATGACATGGGTTCGTTGTATGTGGTGAGCACTCCCATCGGCAATCTGGAGGATATCAGCCACCGGGCCCGGACCGTGCTGGAGGCGGTGGATGCCGTAGTAGCCGAGGATACCCGTCATGCAGGGCGTCTTCTGCAGCATCTGGATGTTCGCGCCGAACGGGTGGCCTATCACGAACACAACGAACGTGAACGCACCCCGGCGCTGGTGGCCCGCCTGGAAGCCGGCGAGGATCTGGCCCTGATCTCGGACGCGGGTACGCCGTTGATCAGTGATCCGGGCTATCGCCTGGTACGCGCCGCCCATGGGGCCGGCATCCGCGTGATCCCGATCCCCGGCGCCAGCGCCCTGCTGGCGGCCCTGGCGGCCGCCGGGTTGCCCACCGACGAATTTCACTTCCAGGGCTTCCCGCCCAGCCGGGGCGCGGCCCGGGAGCAGGCCATCCGGACCCTGGCGAGCCGGCGTTGCACCTCCGTGGTCTATGAAGCTCCGCACCGGCTGCCGGCATTGCTCCAGGCTCTGGAAACCGAGGCCGGGCCGGAACGCGAGGTGGTGCTGGCGCGTGAGCTGACCAAGCGGTTTGAAACCCTGATCACGGGGACCTTGTCCGAGGTGCGGGCCCGGGTGGACGCCGACCGGGATCAGCGCCGTGGCGAAATGGTGCTGGTACTGGCCGGGGCTCCCGCGGCGGAGACCGCGGACGAGACTCTGGAACCGCTGGCGCGCGAGCTGTTGCGCGAACTGCCGGCCTCGCGCGCGGCCCGGGTGCTGGCGACCTGGTCCGGGCGCCCGCGCCGGCAGCTGTACCGCTGGCTGGAAGAGCTGGGCGAGCCGTAACGGTGCGCGGGCGTTGCAGCCGGCGGCCGGGGCGCCTAGTATTGCGCAGTGAAGGGGTCAGACAGCCGCTCCGTTGCCGACAACGGGGAGGAAAGTCCGGGCTCCACAGGGCAGGGTGCCAGGTAACACCTGGGGGCGTGGCTGGTGACGGCCGCGTCACGGAAAGTGCCGCAGAAAAGATACCGCCCAGCACCTCAATTCTCGGTGCCGAGCGGCTCATTCCGGAATCCCGGGAACGCGGGTGTTTCGATTGAGGCGTCTTCGCATCGAAAATTGAGGTGCTGGGTAAGGGTGAAAAGGTGCGGTAAGAGCGCACCGCGCTTGCGGTAACGCAAGTGGCAGGGCAAACCCCACCCGGAGCAAGACCAAATAGGGATCCATGGGCGTGGCCCGCGCCGGATCCGGGTAGGTCGCTTGAGGCCTGTGGCGACACAGGTCCCAGATGAATGGCTGTCCACGACAGAACCCGGCTTATCGACCGCTTCACTGTTTTCCGGGGCGTCCATTCCCGCGAATGGACGCCTTATTCTTTCCCGGAATCAGATTCATGTTTAATCTGCAAAAACAATCTAACACTTAAAGTGATTTCTTAAGTGTTGTTTGTACTGCCCCGCCTCATTTCACAATTCCGTCTTTCCGACGACCGGTCTCACCGGGCTATGCCGGCATAACTGCCTGTTTTTGAAGGAATTGATACCTCTCCGAGCGTCTCCGGTCTGCTTGACCCTGGGTTGTGGTGGTTCTAGTGTGTCGCTTTGTGGAGAAAAGTGGGACACAGTGGGATAAAGCCCCTGACCTCGGGACTGAGGCGGGGACCACGGTTCAACCGGGGAAGGCAAGGTGTTCAACGGACGCACGGCCCTCAATCTGGACGCCAAGGGGCGGCTGGCCATTCCCAGCCGGCACCGCGAGCGGCTGAACAGCCAGTGCGGAGGCCGGCTGGTGGTCACGCATCACCCCTATGACAACTGCCTGGCGCTCTATCCCGAGCAGCAATGGCAGGACGTGGCGCGCCAGGTGGCCGGTCTCAGTGATGCCGACCCCCGTGTGCGTTATCTCAAGCGCCGTTTTCTCGGTCAGGCCGTGGACATCGAAATGGATGGCAGCGGCCGCTGCCTGATCCCCGGTGAATTGCGCGAACTGGTGGGTCTGGACAAGAAGGTAATGCTGGTAGGCCAGAACTTCCGCTTCGAGATCTGGAGCGAGGAAGCCTGGAACGAGCAACTGCGGCAATTTGAAGATCTGGACGAATCGGCCATGCCCGAAAGCGTTCAGGAGTTGGCGTTCTAGATGACAGACGCCGCGGACCATGCGCACCGGCCGGTGATGCTGGAGGAGGTGCTGGAATTGTTGCTCAACGACGAAAACGGCTTCTATGTCGACGCCACCTTCGGGCGCGGCGGCCACAGCCGCGCGCTGCTGGAGCATCTCGGGCCCGACGCGCGTCTGGTGGGCATTGACCGGGATCCGGACGCACGCACGGCGCAACAGCAGCTGGAAGGGGCGGATCAGCGCTTTCGCGGCTATTCCGACCGTTTCGACTGTCTGGAGCAGGTGGTGACCCAAGAGCGGCGTCCCCTGGCCGGTGTATTGATGGACCTGGGGCTGTCGTCGCCGCAACTGGAGGACTCGCAACGGGGGTTCAGCTTTCTGCGCGACGGCCCGCTGGATATGCGCATGGACCCGGAACAGGGCCCGAGTGCCGCCGACTGGCTGGCCCGGGCGTCGGCGGAAGAAATCGCCGACGTGCTCTATCAGTACGGCGAGGAACGCAAGTCCCGGCGCATTGCCCGGGCGATCTGTCGTCGACGCGAGGAAGGCCCGCTGAACACCACGGGCGAGCTGGCGGATCTGGTGGAAAAGGTGCTGGGGAAGGGCGAACCGGGCAAGCATCCGGCCACCCGGACCTTTCAGGCGATCCGCATCCATCTGAACGGCGAACTGGAAGCGCTGGATGCGGCGCTGGAGCAGGCGGTGGATCAGCTCAGCCCCGGAGGCCGTCTGGTGGTGATCAGCTTCCATTCGCTGGAGGACAGACGGGTCAAGCGCCTGATCCGGGACGAGTCCGGACGCGCGCCGCGCGGACGCGGCGGCGTGCCGCTGGGTGCGGAACGGCCGGTACGGCTGCGCTCGCTGGGGCGGCCGCGTCACGCCTCACAAGAGGAAGTTGCAAGCAATCCCCGGGCGCGCAGTGCCGTGCTGCGCGCCGCGGAAAAGGTGGCCGCCTGATGAGCGCCGGACGCGTCGGGTTCTGGCTTCGCCCGGCGCTGCTGCTGGTGCTGGTGGTGGCCTCGGCGCTGGCGGTGAGCTACAGCGTGCACGAAGCGCGCCGGCTGACGGCCCGGGCCCAGGAGCTGCAGGCCGAGCAGGATCGGCTCAAGACCCAGTGGGGTCAGCTCCTGCTGGAGCGCAGCACCTGGGGAGCCTACGGGCGAGTGGAACGCCTGGCGCGGGAGGAACTGAACATGAAAGTGCCCGAAGGGGATGAACGAGTGGTGGTGAAGCCATGAAAGGCGTGCAAGGCCGTGCCCATCCCTGGCGTCTGCGTGTGATGCTGGGCTTCTGGCTGCTGGTGCTGCTGGCGCTGGTGGCGCGAGCCGTGAACCTGCATGTGCTGCAGCAGGAGTTTCTCGCCGAGCAGGGCAAGGAGCGCAATCTGCGCGTGGAACCCCTGGCGGCACATCGCGGTGTTATCCGGGATCGTCAGGGCAAGCCGCTGGCGGTGAGCACGCCGGTGACCTCGCTCTGGGCCGACCCCCGGGCCGTACTGGACGCCTCCGAGCAATGGGTGCGGCTGCGCGACAACCCGGTGCTGGACCGGGACGAACTGGCGCGCGCAGTACGGGGACAGGAGGAGCGGGAATTCATCTATCTGGAGCGTCATCTGCCGCCCAGCCAGGCGGAGAAGGTGCTGGAACAGGATCTGCCCGGTATCCACGCGCTCACCGAATATCGCCGCTATTACCCGGCCGGGGAAGTGGCCAGTCATGTGGTGGGCATGACCAATATTGACGAACAGGGTCAGGAAGGCGCGGAGCTGGCATTCAACAAGGTTCTGAAGGGAGACCCGGGCCGCAAGCAAGTAGTGCGGGATCTCCATGGCCGGGTGATCCGGGATCTGGAAGTCATGGAACCGGCCGACCCGGGAGCCGAGCTCAATCTCAGCATTGATCTGCGTATCCAGTATCTCGCCTATCGAGAGTTGCTGGCTGCGGTCAGCGAACATGAGGCGGCCAGCGGCAGCGCCGTGGTGCTGGACGCTACCACGGGCGAGGTGCTGGCCATGGCCAATCATCCGTCCTACAACCCCAATCAGCGCGAACGGCAAAAGCCGGCCGCGCGCCGCAACCGTTCGGTTACGGATCTGTTCGAGCCGGGCTCGACCATCAAGCCGCTGACCGTGGCGGCGGCACTGCAGAACGATCTGGTGACGCCGGACACCACCATTGATACCAGCCCCGGCCGTATCCGCGTGGACGGCAAGACCATTCGTGATCACCGTGACTATGGCCGCCTGGATGTCAGCGGCGTGCTGACCAAATCCTCCAATGTGGGCGCCACCCGGCTGGCCCTGCGCATGGGCGAACACCAGCTGCCGCGCTTTTTCGGCCGCTTCGGCCTGGGCGAGGATACGGGGCTGGATTTTCCGGGCGAAAGCCAGGGCGTGCTGCCCTGGCGTACACAGTGGCGCGACATTGAACAGGCCACGCTGTCCTACGGCTATGGTCTGTCGGTGACCGTGCTGCAGCTCGCGCGCGCCTATGCCGTGCTGGCCAATGAGGGTGTGCGCGTGCCCCTCACCCTGCGCAAGCGTGAAAACCGGCCCGCCGGCGAGCAGGTACTGGATCGGGGTGTGGCGAACCAGGTGGTGACCATGCTGCGCTCGGTGGTTTCGCGCGAGGGCACCGCCCGGCGCGCGATGGTCCCGGGCTACGAGGTGGCGGGCAAGACCGGCACCGTGCACAAGGTGACGGAAAACGGCTATGCGGATGACCGCTATATCGCGCTTTTCGCCGGCATGGCGCCGGCGGAAGATCCGCGCTATGTCACCGTGGTGCTGGTGGATGATCCGCGCGGCGAGGACTATTTCGGCGGCCTGGTGGCCGCACCTGCCTTCTCCCGGATCATGGAAGGCGTGCTGCGTACCCTGGAGGTCGCCCCCCGGGATCCGGCCGGCACCTGGGCCGGCGGCGACGAAAAGGGGGGCCGGACATGAGCATGACCCTGGCCCGGCTTCTGCCCGAACAGAGCCTGCCGCCCGAGGTGGCGGAACTGGCCATCGCCGATCTTCAGCTGGACAGCCGCCGTCTGCAGCGCGGTGATCTCTTCCTGGCCATGGCCGGCGAGCGCGCGGACGGCCGTGCCTATATCGACCAGGCTATTACGGCCGGCGCAGCGGCAGTGCTCGCCGAAGACGAAGACTCCGTGCTGGATCAGCGCGCTCCGGTACCGGTCATCGGTGTGCCGGGCCTGCGCCGGCGCGCGGGCGAGCTGGCCGGGCGCTTCTTCGGCGAACCGGGCCGGCAACTGCGGGTATTCGCGGTTACCGGCACCAACGGCAAGACCAGCACGGCCTGGTTCCTGCGCGACGCCCTTCAGACACTGGGTCTGGAATCCGCCCTGCTGGGCACCCTGGGCGCGCGCTGCGGCGAACAGACACTGGAAACCGGCCATACCACACCGGATGTCATCAGCCTGCACCGCTGCCTGCGCCGCTTCCGCGACCAGGGCGCACAGGTGCTGGTCATGGAGGCGTCCTCCCATGCGCTGGCGCAGAACCGTCTGGACGGGGTGCCGGTGCAAACGGCCGTATTCACCAATCTCAGCCACGAACATCTGGATTATCACGGCGACATGGACGCCTATTACCGGGCCAAGGCCCTGCTGTTCCAGCGCCCGGAGCTGGAGCTGGCGATCATCAATGCCGACGATGAAGCCGGTCGACAGCTGCTGGCGGAGTTGCCGGCCGGTGTGCAGGTTCTGCGTTTTGGCCGGGACGCCGATACGGAGCTGTGCCGTACCGGTTTTACGCCCACCGAAGACGGCATGGTGCTGGAGCTCCGGGTGGCCGACGAAACCCTCCATGTGGAGCTTCCCCTGTTCGGACGTTTCAACGCGGACAATGTCCTGGCTGTCGCCGCCGTGCTGTGCGGACTGGGCCATGGCCCCGACGCAATCACCACCGCACTGGCCGGCGTGACCTCGGTGCCGGGGCGCATGGAAGCCGTAGACACACGGGTGCGCCCCCGGGTGCTGGTGGATTACGCCCATACCCCGGATGCGCTGGAAAAGGCGCTCACGGCCGCGCGCGAGCATTTCCGCGGCCGGCTGATCTGTGTGACCGGCGCCGGCGGTGACCGCGACACCGCCAAGCGGCCCGCCATGGCGGCGGCCGCCGAGCGCTTCGCCGACCGGGTGATACTCACCGCGGACAATCCGCGCAACGAATCCGTGGACGCCATTCTCGAGGCTATGCGGGCGGGGCTGCGCAGCCCGGAAGCGGCGCTGATCGAGCCGGACCGCCCGCGCGCCGTGCAAGCGGCCGTGAACGAAGCGGGTGACGAGGATCTGGTCTTGATCGCGGGCAAGGGGCACGAGAGTTGGCAGGAAGTCCGCGGGGAATTCCTGCCCATGGATGACCGGGAACTGGCGCGTGCCGCCCTGGCGGCCCGGGGAGGCGAATCATGATGCTCTCGCAGGCCGCGCAATGGATACAGGGTGTACTCGTGGGCGATGACTGTGAAATCGAGCGCGTGTCCACCGACAGCCGGGCGCTGGAGGCGGGTGATCTGTTCGTGGCCCTGCGCGGCGAGCACTTCGATGCCCATGATTTCCTCGCCGGGGCGGCCTCCGCCGGGGCGCGTGCGGCGGTGACGGAACGCGATACCGATGCCTTCGGCAGCTATGTCCGGGTGGACGACACCCGGCAGGCACTGGGACGGCTGGCCGCCGGCTGGTGCGATCAGTTCGAACTGGCGCGTGTGGCGGTCACCGGCAATGCCGGCAAGACCACGGTCAAGGAAATGGTGGCCCGGATGCTGGGCGAACACACCCACGCCACCGAGGGCAATCTCAACAACGACATCGGCGTGCCCCTGACCCTGCTGGGTGTGCGCGCCGAACACCGCTACGGCGTGTTCGAGCTGGGCGCCAACGCCCCGGGCGAGATCGCCTGGACGTCCTCGCTGGTACGTCCCGATGTGGCCCTGGTGACCAATGTCACCGGAGCTCACCTGGCCGGCTTCGGTTCGCTCGAGGGCATTGCCCGCGCCAAGGCGGAAATCTTCTCGGGCATGCGGGCCGGCGGCACGGCCGTGATCAATCAGGACGATTTCTTTGCCGACTTCTTTGCCGACGCGGCCGCGGAGCAGGGCCTGACGGTGGTGCGTGTGGGCGAAAGCGAGAACACGGATCTGCGCGCGGTGGACGTTCAGGCCCGCGGCGGTGAAACCGGTTTTGTCCTGCAGCCGGGGAATATCCGGGTGCGGTTGCCCCTGGCCGGGCGTCATCAGGTGAGCAATGCCCTGCTGGCGCTGGGCGCGGTCCGGGCCCTGGGCGTTGATCCGGAGAAGGCGGCCGCCGCGCTTGCCGATGTCCCCGCCGTGGCCGGGCGCATGGAACGCAGCTATTGCCAGGGCGGCACCCTGGTGGACGACAGCTACAACGCCAGCCCGGGTGCCGTGGAGGCGGCAATCGACTGGCTGACCGAACAATCCGCGCCCCGGGTGCTGGTGCTGGGCGGACTGGCGGAGCTGGGCGACGACGCGGACCGGATTCATGCCGAGTTGGGCGATTACGCCCGCCGTCAGGGCCTGGACGGGCTCATTGTGCTGGCCGGCGCGGCCGAACCGGCCGCCCGGGCCTTCGGCGAGCAGGCCGTACAGGTAGAAGACACCGACGAAGCGGCGCGCCGGGCCCTGCCCTGGCTGCAGGCGGGCGGCACCGTGCTGGTGAAAGGGTCCCGGGGGGCGCGCATGGAGCGGGTCACGGGGGCATTGCAGGCCATGGGGGAGGTGCACTGATGCTGTTGTGGCTGGCCCGGCAACTGGCGGAATACCACGCCGGCTTTCTGGTGGTGGATTATCTGACCCTGCGCGCCATCTTCGGCGTGCTCACCGCGCTCTTCGTGGCCTTTTTCGTGGGCCCGTTCATGATCCGCAAGCTGGAGCTGTATCAGGTGGGTCAGGCGGTGCGTGACGACGGGCCCCAGAGTCATCTGACCAAGGCGGGCACGCCCACCATGGGCGGTGCGCTGATTCTGGTGGCGGTGGCCCTGTCCACGCTGCTGTGGGCGGATCTGGGCAACCGCTTCGTCTGGATCACCCTGGGCGTGCTGGTGATCTTCGGGGCCGTGGGCTGGGTCGACGACTGGCGCAAGGTGGTGCGCAAGGATCCCAAAGGGCTGGCCGCGGGCTGGAAATATTTCTGGCAGTCCGCCGGCGCGCTCGGCGCCGGCCTGGGCCTCTACCTGCTCGCCGCCGATCCGGTGGAAACCACCCTGATCGTGCCCTTCTTCAAGGACGTGGCCGTGCCCCTGGGCGCCTTCTATGTGGTGCTCACCTATTTCGTCATTACCGGCAGCAGCAACGCGGTCAATCTCACCGACGGCCTGGACGGGCTGGCCATCATGCCCACGGTGCTGGTGGCCGGGGGACTGGGCGCTTTCGCCTATGTCACCGGTCATGCCGAATTCGCGGACTATCTGCACATTCCCTTCGTGCTGGGCGCGGGCGAACTGGTGGTCATTGCCGCGTCCATTTGCGGTGCCGGCCTCGGCTTTCTCTGGTTCAACACCTATCCCGCCCAGGTGTTCATGGGCGATGTGGGCGCGCTGTCGCTGGGCGCGGTGCTGGGCGTCATGGCCGTCATCGTCCGCCAGGAAATCGTGTTGTTCATCATGGGCGGGATCTTCGTCATGGAAACCGTGTCCGTGATTCTCCAGGTGGGCTCCTACAAGCTCACCGGACGGCGGATCTTCCGCATGGCACCCATTCACCATCATTTCGAACTCAAGGGCTGGCCGGAGCCGAAGATCATTGTGCGGTTCTGGATCATCACCCTGGTGCTCGTGCTGGTGGGCCTGGCCACGCTGAAGATTCGATGAGGTGTCCATGACACAGCGTTTTGATCTGGTAATCGGACTGGGGGTAACGGGGCAATCCTGTGTGCGCTATCTGGCGCGCCAGGGCACGCCGGTGCGCGCGCTCGACACCCGCCAGCGGCCGCCCGGTCTGGACGCCTTCCGCCGGGATTATCCCGATGTGCCCGTGCATACGGGCGGTTTCCGCGAGGACTGGCTGGACGACGCCACCCGATTGATTGTCAGTCCGGGCGTGCCCGTGGTGACGCCGGAGATCGCGCGTCAGACCGAAGCGGGCAAGGAAGTGGTGGGCGACATCGAGCTTTTCGCCAAGGCGGCCGCCCAGCCCGTGGCGGCGGTGACCGGCTCCAATGCCAAGAGCACTGTGACCAGTCTGCTGGGCCGCATGGCCGCGGCCGCCGGCAAGCGCGTCGCCGCCGGCGGCAATCTGGGCGAACCGGCGCTGGATATTCTCGCCGACGATGTGGAGCTCTATGTACTGGAACTGTCCAGCTTCCAGCTGGAGACCACCTACAGCCTGGATGCCCAGGTGGCCGCCCTGCTCAATGTGAGCCCGGATCATCTGGATCGCTACCACAGTCTGAGCGACTACATCGCCGCCAAGCAGCACATCTTCGACGGCTGTCAGGTGGCGGTCTGGAACCGCGACGACGACGTGACCCGGCCCCAGAAGCCCGTGCCGGCGGAAATCACCTTCGGCACCCACGCGGACGCCGATTACCGGCTGGATCCGGACAGCGGCGATCTGCTGCGCGGCGGCCGGGTATTGCTGCACCGCGATGATCTGCTGCTGCCCGGCAATCACAATGCGCTGAATGTACTGGCGGCGCTGGCGCTGGCCGAGGCGCTGGAGTTGCCCCTGGACAGCGCCGTGGCCGAGGCCGGCCGTTTTGCCGGATTGCCCCATCGCTGCCGGCACGTGGCCGAGGCCGCGGGCGTGCGCTGGTTCAATGATTCCAAGGGCACCAATCTGGGCGCCACCCGGGCCGCGCTGGAAGGCATTGGTCCGGCCATCGAGGGTCGGGTAATACTGATCGCCGGCGGTCAGGGCAAGGGGCAGGACTTCGCCACCCTGACCGAACCCGCCCGGGCCTTCGTCCGCGCCGCCGTGCTCATCGGCGAGGACGGCCCGGGGATCAGCGAGGCGCTGGATGGGGTTGTGCCCGCGGAGCAAGCGGGCGACATGACCACGGCGGTGCGCCGTGCCGCCGAGCTGGCACAGCCGGGGGATGCGGTTCTGCTGTCCCCGGGCTGTGCCAGTTTCGACCAGTTCGACGACTATGCCGCCCGGGGCGAGGCCTTCGAGGCGGCGGTACGGGAGGTGACCCATGGCCCGTCCTGACGTCACCGTCCTGTCCCCCTGGAATCCGGGCCCGGATCGGGTGCTGACCGTGACGGTGCTGGCACTGCTGCTCTTCGGGCTGGTGATGGTCACTTCGTCGTCGCTGCAGATCGCCGAGTCCGCCAACGGCGAGCCCCTGCATTACAGCTTGCGCCACGGTATCTATCTGTTGCTGGGCGGTTTGGTGGCTGCCGGCACCTATATGCTGCTGCCGCTGGCCTGGCTGGAGAAAATGCGCTTCGCCATGCTGCCGCTGGTGCTGGCGGCGCTGATTTCGGTGTTCATTCCCGGGCTGGGGCATGAGGTGAACGGCTCGCTGCGCTGGATCAAGCTGGGCGGCTTTACCCTGCAGCCCTCGGAGCTGATCAAGCCCGCCTTCGTGCTCTACCTGGCCGGCTATATCGCCCAGCACAAGCAGGCGCTGGAGCAGAGCTGGAAGGCCTTTCTCGTGCCCCTGGCGGTGTTCGCCGTGATGGCCGTGCTGCTGTTGCTGGAACCGGATTTCGGCGCCGTGGTGGTGCTCGCTGGAGTCATGATGGGCATGCTCTTTCTCGCCGGGGTGCCCACATTCCGGTTCCTGATCGTGGCTCTGGCGGGTGCGGCGGCCGTGGCCCTGCTGGCCTTTGCCCAGCCCTATCGGGTGCAGCGGCTGATGTCCTTCATGGACCCCTGGCAGGACCAGTTCGGCAGCGGCTATCAGCTGACCCAGAGTCTGATCGCCTTCGGCCGTGGAGACCTCTTCGGCGTGGGCCTGGGCAACAGTGTGCAGAAACTCTTCTACCTGCCCGAGGCCCATACGGATTTCGTGCACGCAGTGGTGGGCGAGGAGTTCGGTCTGGTGGGCAATCTGGCCCTGATGCTGGTCTTCGCCGTGCTGTGTTACCGCATGTTCCGGCTGGGCGGCCGGTTGCAGGAACACGGCAGTCTCTATGCCGCTTTTGTGGTCCATGGCGTGGCCCTGGTGTTCACGGCCCAGATCGCCATCAACCTGGCAGTGAACATGGGCCTGTTGCCCACCAAGGGGCTGACGCTGCCCTTTGTCAGTTATGGCGGCTCCAGTCTGGTGGCCTCGCTGTTCATGGTGGGGCTGGTATTGCGCGCGGCGGCGGAAAACCGGCCCGCGCAGGGCTCGGGGAGGGCGGCGCCATGAGCCGGGTGGTGCTCATCGCGGCCGGCGGCACCGGCGGACATGTCTTCCCCGCCCTGGCGGTGGCGCAGGAGCTGACGCAACGCGGCTATCAGGTGCAGTGGCTGGGCGCGCCCGGCGGTATCGAGAACCGGCTGGTGCCGCAGGCGGGTTATCCGCTGCATGTGCTGCCCGTGCGCGGCGTGCGCCGGGGCGGGCTGGCCCGGCTGGTGTCCGCGCCCTGGATGCTGGCGGGCGCGGTGATCCGGGCCTGGCGGCTGGTGCGGGTGTTGCGTCCGGCCGTGGCCGTGGGCTTCGGCGGTTTCGCCAGCGGACCGGGTGGTGCCGGAGCCCGTCTGGCGGGTGTGCCCCTGGTGCTGCATGAACAGAACGCCCTGCCGGGTATGACCAATCGCTGGCTGGCGCGCGTGGCCGCCCGGGTGCTGCAGGCCTTCCCCGGCGCCTTTGCCGAGCGGGTGGGCGCGCAGACCGTGGGCAATCCGGTGCGTGCCGAAATCGCCGCCCTGCCGGAGCCGGAGCATCGCTATGCCGGCCGCACCGGGCCGTTGCGCATTCTGGTTACCGGCGGCAGTCAGGGCGCGCTGGCGCTCAATCGCATTCTGCCCCGGCTGCTGGCGGCCGTGCTGGGCCGGGAACTGGATGTTTTGCACCAGGCGGGACGCGGGCGCGTGGACGAAGCGCGCGATGCCTGGAACGAGGCCGGCGTCGACGCCGAGGTGGTGGAGTTTATCGAGGACATGGCCGGTGAACTGGGCCGCGCGGATCTGCTTGTTTGCCGCGCCGGGGCGCTGTCCGTCTGGGAAGCCGCGGTGGCGGGCGTGGCCGCGCTTTTCGTGCCGCTGCCCACGGCGGTGGATGATCACCAGACGCTCAACGCCCGCTGGCTCGCGGACCGGGGCGCGGCGGCGCTGCTGCCCGAGGACCGGCTGGATGAACAGGGCCTGACCGAGGCGCTGTCCGGCCTGCGCGATCGTTCGAGCCTGCAGGCGGTGGCGGAGAAGGCCCGCGCCCTTGCGGTCACGGACAGTGCCGCCCGGGTGGCCCGTACATGCGAGGAGGTGGCTCTTGGCTGAAGCGAACGCCTACATGCATTCGGTGCCCGCCATGCGACGCATTCGCCGCATCCACTTCGTGGGCATCGGCGGCGCGGGCATGTGCGGCATTGCCGAGGTGCTGGCGAATCAGGGCTACGGCATCAGCGGCTCCGACCTCAAGGAATCGCCCGTGGTCGAGCGCATGCGGGCCCTGGGCGCGGACGTGGCCATCGGGCA
>CAZHGU010000003.1:0-19103 GCA_964532105.1 uncultured Alcanivorax sp.
GGTGTCTTTTTCTTGCTTCCTTCTTTTGGACAAGCAAAAGAAGGAAGGCGCCCGCCGGGGCGCGTCCCGGCTTGCCGCCCGCAAGGGCGGCGCTTTAAGGGCACCTTCGGCCTGGATTCTTAAAACGCAGCGTAAGCCGATTAATCCAGCCCACAAAGATGGCGCTTGAAATCCACATAGTGGCGCACCAGCCGTTTCCACTGCTCGCCGGGCCGGCCTTCGCCCACCGGGGCGCCATTGAGGGTGACCACGGGCACGACTTCCTTCGTTGAACTGGTCAGCCAGATTTCGTGCGCGCGGCGCAGTTCCGATTCCGAGACTTCACGTTCGGCCGCAGGCAAGCCGTGCTCGTGACAAAGTTCCAGTACCAGATCCCGGGTAATGCCGCCCAGAATGGCGTGACTGCGCGGCGGCGTGGCGATGCCGTCGTCGCCGACCACGAAGACGTTGCTGGCCGACCCCTCGGTGACAAAGCCGTCGCGGACCAGAATGGCCTCGGACGCGCCCGCTTCCACCGCCTGCTGACGTAGCAGGATATTGGGCAGCAGCGAGACGGACTTGATATCGCAGCGCGACCAGCGAATGTCGTCGCGTGTAACCGCCGCCACACCCGCGGCGGTCTCCGGCGTGTCTGCGGCGGGCGCGCTGACCGGCAGGCTCATGATAAAGACGGTGGGTTCCACCGGTTCAGCCGGAAAGCCGTGGTCGCGGCCGGTGGCCGCGCCCCGGGTAATCTGCAGATACAACGCCTGGTTGCCGCCGCCGTTGCGGCGGACAAGTTCGTCAAACAGTGTTTGCCATTGTCCCCGGTTCATGGGATTGCTGATCTCCACAGCACCCAGGGAACGTTCCAGCCGCGCCAGATGATCATTCACGCGGAAGGGTGTGCCGCCATAGACCGGGATGACTTCATAGATGCCGTCGGCAAACAGAAAACCCCGGTCCAGCGGCGAGATCCGGGCCTCGTCGGCGTGGACCCAGGCCCCGTTCAGATAAACGGTATCCATCAGGAGAAAAGACTCATGAAGAAACGCACCACATGATCCCAGAGCCGGGAGAACAGGCCGGCTTCCTCGACGCTTTCCAGAGCCACCAGGGGCCGTTCCAGCAGTGTCTCGTCGTTCAGACTGATGGTGACGGTGCCGTAGCGGTCCCCCTTGGTCACCGGCGCGCGGATATCTTCTTCCACGGTCATCTCCGCGTTGAGCTGATCATGGCTGTCCTGGGGAATGGTGACCACCAGGGGCTCGGTGGACCCCAGGGGCAGTTCGTCGGCGGTGCCCATCCAGATGCGTTCGCGGGTCAGCTCTTCGCCGGCGTCATAGGCTTCGTAGGTTTCGAAAAAGCGAAAGCCGTAGGTCAGCAGTTTCATGGATTCACGCGCACGGGCCTTTTCCGAGTCCGTGCCCATGACTACGGATACCAGGCGCATGCCGTCGCGCCGGGCGGAGCTGACCAGGCAATAGCCCGCTTCTTCGGTATGGCCGGTCTTGAGTCCGTCCACGGACGGATCGCGCCAGAGCAGCATATTGCGATTGTTCTGCTTGATGCCGTTGTAGGTGAAACTCTTCTGCGAATAGATTTCGTAGGTGTCCGGGTGTTTGCGGATAATGGCCCGGGCCAGTTTGGCCAGATCCCGCGCCGAGGCGTAATGGTTCTCGGCGGGCCAGCCGGTGGCGTTGACGAAATGGGTGTTGTCCATGCCCAGTTCCTGCGCATGGTGGTTCATCAGATCGGCGAAGGCGTCCTCGCTGCCGGCGACATGTTCGGCCAGAGCCACGCTGGCGTCATTGCCGGACTGGATCATGACGCCGCGCAGCAGATCCCGCAGGGGCACCCGCGTGCCTTCGCGCAGGAACATGCGCGAGCCGCCCATTTCCCAGGCCTCGACACTGACAGGCACTTCGTCGTCCAGGCTGATGTCGCCACTCTTGAGTTCCTCGGCCGTGACATAAATGGTCATCATCTTGGTCAGGCTGGCCGGCGGCATGGGCTCGTCGGCGTTGTGCTCGACAATGGCCTGGCCGCTGGCGGGATCCATGAGGACATGGGCGCTGGCGTCGACCTTTGGCGGCTCGGGCACGGAGGCCGCGCCCGCCAGAACGGGCAGCAGGAGCAGGCTGAGCAGAAGCCGGTTGGCTTGTAGGGTCATGGCAGTTTTCCTTGATGATGTCATGCGGCGGCGTCAGTTCCACGCCGCCATGAAGGTCCAGTGTTCACCGTAGGAGGGAATCATAACCTCCTGTTCGCGCCGGTCACGGAATTGGTCGTCGATACTGTGGCGCAGTTCCGTCAGCAGCGTTTCGCGCTCGGGTTCGTTCTCGCCACAGGCCTGAAGGCTGACCACGCCGCCCGGTCGCAGCGCCCGTTTGACCGCGGCCAGCCAGTGCCGGATGAATTCCGGTCGGCTCATGTCGTTGCGGACGGGATCCATGGTCAGATCATAGATCACGGCGTCGAGTTCGTGCGCCTGTTCCAGCCACTCCAGGGCATCGCCGACCACAACATCCGCATGGGGATGCCGGAAGGCATTGCCGCAGAAGGTGGGCATGAAACGCTCGCAGAGTTCCATGACGTCGGCATCAATGTCGACCATGGTGATGCGCTCGGCAAGCTTGCCCGTGCGTTCGCCGGCGCGCAACAGTTCGTTGAGCACGCCCCCGTCGCCGCCGCCGAGAATGGCGATATGCCGGCAGGCCGGCAGGGTCATGATGGCGGCCGTCATGGCGGTATTGTAGGCGAAATCCGATTCCGAGATCTGGAGATCGTGATCGAGGATCAACTGAACGCCATAGACCGGGTGACGCACCATCTCGATCAGCTGATAGGGGCTCTGACGGCGCGCGAGCAGGGTCAGCTCGTCCGCCGCGCCCGTTAAATCGCCATTGTGCTGCAGTTCCGTCATGGTCTGCCGGTTTCCGGACATGCGCGCTACCCCGTTCGTGGAACAGCGAACGCGATTCTAGCAAATCCTCAGGGTGTAACGGCGAGCAGTTCGCTGAAACCGGCTTCTTTCAGCTGTTGGCGGATTTGCGTGCGGGCCGGTTCCGAATCGAAGGGGCCCACCCAGACGCGATAGACGTCATCGCCGGGGCGCAGGGCCACGGGGGCGCTGATATGCTCCACCAGGCGGCTCACCCGGTCCCGGGCCCGGCTCTTGTCGCTGAAGGCGCCGGCCTGGAGATAGAGCCCTTGCGGTGTCGTATCGCCCGATTCCGTGGAGGTGGTGTCCGGTTCAGGCTCCAAGCCCGGTGTCAGGGCCTCCACGCGCACCCGGCCGGTGCCGTGATCGGCGATATCGAGTTTGACCGCCGCCGCCCAGGACAGATCGATGATCCGGTCCGGATGAAAGGGGCCCCGGTCGTTGATGCGGACAATGGTGGACTTGTTGTTGTCCAGATTGGTTACGCGCGCCCAGGTGGGCAACGGCAGGGTCTTGTGCGCGGCGGTCAGCTTGTACATGTCATAGGGCTCACCGCTGGAGGTGCGGTGGCCGTGAAACTTCTCGCCGTACCAGGAGGCCAGCCCGTCGGCGCGATAACCCTCGGCATTGTCGAGTACACGATAGGTCTGCCCGCGTACCTCATAGGTTTCCGGGTTGCCGTATTCGCTCAGCGGTTCGGGCACGGGCTCCGGGTTGACCAGTTCTGAAGGGTCCGGCCGGTGCTCGGGTGCGCTGTCCTGGTCCTGGGTATAGCGGTCCCCGCCCGGTGTCGTGGCACAGCCACTGATCAGTACCAGCAACCCGATCACGGGCCAGGTGCCGCGGTTCATAACCCGGTCTCCCCGATGCGTTGTTCCAGTGCCCGGGCCAGTTGATACACGGCCATGGCGTAGAGCGGGCTTTGATTATAGCGCGTGATCACATAAAAATTTTTCGTGCCCAGCCAGAACTCGCTGCCGTGTTCGCCTTCCAGATGCAGCGGCGCCACCCGGGTATCATCCGGCAGCCGGAAGCAGTGCGGGCTGGGAATGGCGGCACCCTCGCAGCGCAACGGAGTGACATCGCGCTCGCGCAGTTGGCCCAGCGTAGTCGAGGGTTTCATGTCCTTGCTGAAGACTTCCTCGTAATCGCTTCCGGATACCCGGGCCCGGGCGGCCACGGCGAGACCGTCCTGCCAGCCGTGTTCGGCGAAATAGTTGGCCACGCTGCCGATGGCGTCGGCCACGCTGTTGACCAGATCCGTCTTGCCGTCGTCGTCAAAGTCCACGGCATAGGCGCGATAACTGGTGGGAATGAACTGCGGATAGCCCATGGCGCCGGCATAGGAGCCCTTGAGCTCGGCCGCGTCGATGCCCGCTTCTTCTTCCATCAACAGGAAAGCGCGCAGTTGCTTGCGAAAGAACTCCGCGCGCGGCGGATAATCAAACCCCAGGGTGGCCAGGGCATCGAGTACGCGGTAGCTGCCCTTGTGCCGGCCGTAGCGGGTTTCCACGCCCAGAATGGCCAGGATGATGTAGCGCGAGACGCCGTATTCGGATTCCGCGCGTTTCAGCAGTTCACTGTGTTCGCGCCAGAACTGCTCGCCCTGTTCAATGCGGTCGGGCTGGACGAAAATCTGGCGGTATTCCCCCCAGGTGAGCGTCTTTTCCGCCGGCCGGGCAATGGCCTCGAGAATGCTGTCCTTGCGCTCGGCATCGGCGAGCAGTTCGCGGATGTATTCCCGGTCCAGACCCTCCGCCTCCAGCTCATCCATGAAAGCACCGGCCTCGGCATGGTCGGCATAGCCGGCGTACGCGCAGGTGCCGGATCCCAGAAGCCCCAGAATCAGAAGCGCTGTACGGACAAGTCCAACCGGAAAACCCATGGTGCTGAACATTCAGGTACCCAGCAATTTACGGTGCGTGTGAATGGACATCAGCATACCGAAAGCCGCCAGCAGCGTAACAAGCGACGAACCACCATAACTGATCAACGGCAATGGTATACCCACCACGGGCAACAGTCCCGAGGCCATGCCCATATTGACGAAAATATAAATGAAAAAGGTGACCGTGAATGCACCGGCCAGCAGTCGGCTATAGGTGTCCTGCGCGCGCGCGCTGATCCAGAAGCAACGCCCCAGAATCACCAGATACAGTGCCAGCAGAACCGTTACGCCCAGCAGGCCCTGTTCTTCGCCCAGTACGGCCAGGATGAAGTCGGTGGTGCTCTCCGGCAGAAAGTCCAGCCGGGATTGACTGCCGTTGAGCCAGCCCTTGCCCGTGAGCCCGCCGGAGCCGATGGCGGTCTGGGACTGGATAATGTTCCAGCCGGCTCCGAGCCGGTCGGACTGCGGGTTCAGGAAGGTGTCCACGCGCTCGCGCTGATAGTCGTGCAGCACGAAGAAATACATCAGCGGCGCGGCGATCAGCACCAGCACCAGGGTGGCGGTAATCAGTCGCCAGGACAGACCCGCCAGGAAAAGCACGATGAGTCCGGAGGCGGCGATCAGCAGGGCGGAGCCCAGATCCGGCTGCATGGCGATCAGCGCGGCCGGGGTCAGGATCAGTGCCAGTACCACCAGAATGTCCCGTCCGCGCGGTGGCAGGGCGCGGGTGCTGAAGTACCAGGCAATCATGGCGGGCACCGCGATTTTCATGATCTCGGTGGGCTGAAAGCGAAAGAGTCCGAAGACGTTCAACCAACGCTGCGCCCCCTGCGCCTGCGCTCCCAGCAGCAACACCAGTACCAGCAGGGCCAGGCCCGCGCCATAGGCGGCCGGCGACCAGAACCGATAGGTGCGCGGGGGGATCTGGGCGAGCACGAACAGCAGAACAAAGCCCACCATCAGGCGGATGCCCTGACGGGTCATCATGGCCATGCCCTGGTCGGCGGCGGAATAGAGAACCAGCAGGCCCAGCGCGGTGAGCAGCAAGAGCGCGGCCAGCAGGGGGGCGTCCAGATGAAGCCGGAACAGCAGGCCCTGTTGCGGCTGGCTCTGATACTGCGGGGGCAGCTGACGCTGGTATTCCATGGTCAGCGCTCCGCGAAGGTCGGAGGAACGGAAACTTCGCCCTGATCATTCAGCAACCAGGCATCCATGGTGGCCCGGGCCACGGGACCGGCGGTGGAGCCGCCGTGGGAGC
Organism: uncultured Alcanivorax sp.; assembly: GCA_964532105.1. GTDB lineage: Bacteria > Pseudomonadota > Gammaproteobacteria > Pseudomonadales > Alcanivoracaceae > SLJS01. The sequence goes on from CAZHGU010000003.1 coordinate 6,070, forward strand.
CGTTTTCCACCAGCACGGCCACGGCGATGGCCGGGTTGTCGGCCGGCGCATAGGAGATGAACAGGGCATGGTCGTGCAGCCGCTCCTCCAGCTCCTCCTCGTCGTATTCCTCGTCCTCGGGCACGGAGAACACCTGGGAAGTGCCCGTCTTGCCGGCAATGCGGTATTCCGCCTGCCGGCCCACCACCCGGGCGGTGCCCTTGCGGCCGTGCACCACGGCTTCCATGGCCTCGCTCATGCGCTCCCAGTGTTTCGGGGTGTCCGGTTGCAGCGGATTGCGCAGTGGCGGTTCGCGGTGGGGGCGGCCCGCCAGGTGCGGCACCATGGGCTCGCCGCGGCGGGTAAAAAGAGCCGTGGCCTGGGCCAGTTGCAACGGCGTGGCCAGCATGAAGCCCTGGCCGATACTGCTGTTGATGGTATCGCCGTGATACCAGCTGTTGCCGCGTTCGCGTTGCTTCCACGCGCGCGAGGGCAGAATGCCGGAACTCTCGCCGGGCAGATCAATGCCCGTGCGCTCGCCCAGACCGAAGCGTGCCAGGTGTTCGTGGATGCGGTCGATGCCCAGATCAAACCCCAGTTCATAGAAATAGGTATCACAGGATTGCACCACGGCCTTGTGCAGATCCACCTTGCCGTGGCCGCCGCGTTTCCAGTCCCGGTATATACGCGGATCGTCTTCCAGGCTGAAGTAGCCGGGATCATCAATGGTGTAGTCCCAGTCGGTGGTATCCGTGATCAGACCGGCCAGACCCAGAAAGGGCTTGATGGTGGAGCCGGGCGGGTATTGCCCGTGCGCGGCGCGGTTGAACAGCGGATTGTCCAGATCCTGCTGGTATTGTTGATACGCCTTGTTGGAAATACCGGTCACAAAGCGATTGGTTTCGAAACCCGGACGGCTGACAAAGGCCAGGACACCGCCGTCGCGCGGGTCCAGCGCCACCACGGCGCCGCGGCGCTCGCCCAGCGCGCGCCAGGCGGCGCGCTGGACTTCCAGGTCCAGTGCCAGCTCCAGATCCTCGCCCGCTTGCGGCGGTTCTTCATTGACCACACGCAGGGTTCGTCCCCGGGCATTGGTTTCGACCTGCCGTGAGCCGGGGGTGCCGTGCAGCCGCTCCTCGTAAAAGCTCTCCACGCCCGTGCGGCCGTAAAAGTTGGACCCCGTATAGTCCGCACGCTGAGCCCGGGTCATGGAACGCAGATCCTCGGCGCTGATGCGGTTCACATAACCGATCAGATGGGAAAGCATTTCCTCGTGGGGGTAATGGCGGATGGCTTCCGCGTCCACGCGCACGCCCGGGTAGCGATGGCGGGCCACCACCAGACGCGCGATTTCCGCTTCCGTGAGACGACTGCGCAGGGGAATGGGCTCGAAGGGCCGGCGAGGGTTGTTCAATCGTGAACGAAACTGTTGCCGATCCCGTTCCGACAGATCGATGCGCTGATCCAGCGCCGCCAGGGTTTGCTCCATGTCCTCGATCTGTTCCGGCACCAGGGACACGGAGAAAGTGGGCTGATTGTCGGCCAGTATACGTCCGTCCCGGTCCCGGATCAGCCCGCGCGGTGGTTTGATGGCCCGGGTCTGGATGCGGTTCTCGTCCGACAGGCTGCGGTAGCGTTCGTGCTGTACCCCCTGCAGCCAGACCATGCGGCCAAAGAGCAGGCCCATGAGGATAATAACGACAACCACACAGACCAGAAGGCGCGCATTGAAGATGCGGCTCTCGGCGAGATGATCCCGGAATGTCAGACGTTCGTTTTTCAACCGGTTCCTCGAACAGGGGTCATGGGCTTACCGGTGGTAGGGATGACCCTGAATCAGACTCCAGCAGCGATAGAGTTGTTCCGCCAGAACCACGCGCACCAGCGGGTGCGGGAGGGTCAGCCGGGACAGGGACCAGGCTGCGTCCATTTCGGCGACCAGGCTCCGCGCCAGCCCTTCCGGGCCGCCCACCAGCAGCGCCAGGGTCTGCCCCTGCGGGCGCAGCGTGTCCAGCTCGCGTGCCAGGCTGGCGGTGTCGTGCTCGCGCCCGCCTGCATCCAGCGCCACTTTGTAGGCTTGTTCCAGTTTGCCCAGCCGTTTGCGGAAAAGCTGTGCTTCCTGCTCGACCAGTGCATTTGCGTCCGCGTTCTGGCCACGTTTGGGCAGCGGGATTTCTTCCAGTTCCAGGCGCATCTCGCCCGGCAGTCGCTTGCGGTATTCGGAGAACCCCTGCTGTACCCACTCGGGCATGCGTGTGCCCATGGCCAGCACATGAATGCGCACTCAGGATTCCTCCCGCGCGCTCTCCCGGGCGTCCGCCGGCATGCTCCACAGCCGTTCCAGGTCATAGAATTCGCGCGAAGCCGGCGACATGACATGCACGAGCACATCGCCGAGATCCACCAGGATCCAGTCGCCTGCCTCCTTGCCTTCCACGCCCAGCGGCTCCTGGCCCCGGTCCTTCATGGTTTCCACCAGGTGCTCGGAAATGGCCCGGGCGTGCTGACCCGAGGTGCCGCTGGCGATGACCATGGTGTCGGTGACGGTGGTGATTTCGCGCACATCCAGGGTGGCGATATTGCGCGCCTTGAGGTCATCCAGGGCTTCCAGCACCTGGGGCAGAAGCTCGGTGTTCGGGTTTGTCATGCAGTCGATCTTTCTCGGTCCCGGGAATCAGCTTTCATTCTACCGTTACCCGCCCCCTCCGGGAAAAGCATGGCCGTGTTTTTTTCACGAGTGGCTGTAGAGCCCGTGCCGGCGGATGTAGTCCAGTACGGGCCGAGGCACCCGGGCTTGCTCGTGCGCGCCCTGTGCCAGGGCCGCGCGTACCTCCGTGGCGGCAATGTCCAGCTCCGGCCCCCGCAGCCGCAGGGCCCGGCCCGCCGGACTTTGCAGCAGTTCCGCCGGTTCCGCGGCGGCGGGGAAGGCCTGCTCCACCACTTCCGGAGGACGGGGCGCGCCGGGCCGGGGTGCGATGGCGAGATGACAGTAGTCCGGAAAGTGTTGCCAGTCCCGCCAGCGGTGCAGCTGCGCATGACTGTCCGCGCCCAGCAGAAAGATCATCGGCCGGTCGCCGATTTCCCCGCGGAATTGCCGGAGGGTGTCCAGCGTCCAGGAGGGCCCGGCACGGCGCAGTTCCCGGTCATCGACCTGCAGCTGCGCATCGTCGGCACAGGCCAGCTCCAGCATGGCTTGCCGGTGTTCGCCGGACGCGCGGGGCTGGGTGCGGTGCGGCGGCACGGCATTGGGCAGCAGATAGACGGGGCAGTGGTCGAATTGTTCCGATACTGCCCGCGCACACCGGATATGGGCTTCATGGACCGGGTCAAAGGTGCCGCCGAAGAGCACCAGCGGGCGCGTCTCCGCGGCTCCGTCGGAGGTCATTGCCGGATCTCGCCGTCGCCCAGTACCACCCATTTCTGGCTGGTCAGCCCTTCCAGTCCCACGGGCCCGCGGGCATGGAGCTTGTCCGTGGACACCCCGATTTCCGCGCCCAGGCCGTATTCGAAGCCGTCGGCAAAGCGTGTCGAGGCATTCACCATGACCGAGCTGGAATCCACTTCGGCCAGAAAGCGCCGGGCGCGGCTGTAGTGCTCGGTGACAATGCTTTCGGTATGGCCGGAGCCGTAGCGGCGGATATGGTCCATGGCCTCGTCCAGATCGGCGACCACGCGCACGGCCAGCACGGGCGCGAGATATTCCTCCGCCCAGTCCGTTTCGCTCGCGGTGGCCATTTCGGGGACCAGGCCGCGGGCCTGGTCACAGCCGCGCAGTTCCACGCCCGCCTGGCGGTACTGCTCAGCCAGTTGCGGCAGTAGCTGCTCGGCAATGCCACGCGCCACCAGCAGGGTTTCCAGGGTATTGCAGGTGCCGTAGCGCTGGGTCTTGGCGTTCACGGCGATGCGCACGGCCTTGTCGAGATCGGCCTGATCATCGACATAGACGTGACAGTTGCCGTCCAGATGCTTGATCACCGGCACGCGGGCGTCGTGGCTGATGCGCTCGATCAGCCCCTTGCCGCCGCGCGGCACGATCACATCGGCATAGTCGGGATGGCCGATTAGTTCCCCCACGGCGTTGCGGTCCGTCGTTTCAAGGACCTGAACCGCGTCCTCCGGCAACCCCGCGTCCGCCAGCCCCCGGCGTACACAGGCGGCGATGGCCTGGTTGGAGCGCAGGGCCTCGGAGCCGCCGCGCAGAATGGCGGCATTGCCGGATTTCAGACAGAGCGCGGCGGCGTCCACGGTTACATTGGGGCGGGACTCGTAAATAATGCCGATCACGCCCAGTGGCACGCGCATGCGGCCCACCTGGATACCGCTGGGCCGGTAATTCAGATCGGTGATGGCGCCCACCGGATCGGGAAGGGCGGCCACCTGCTCCAGCCCCGCCACCATGTCGTCGAAACGCCCGGCGGTCAGCTCCAGCCGGTCGACCAGGGCCGTGTCCAGTTCGCCTTCGCGCGCCTGCTCCAGATCATGGCGGTTGGCCTCCAGAATGGCCTCGCGGTCGGCGTGCAGGGCCTCGGCAATGGCCCGCAGGGCCCGGTTCTTGTCGCCGGCGCTGGCCCGCGTCATGGCCCGGGAGGCGGTGCGCGCGCTGGAGCCCACCGTCTTCATGTACTGCTGTATATCCATGGATATTCGGCCCTGGTTGCGCCTGAAAAGGCGTGATTATAACCCGTACCGGGGTGGCGGCGGCCAGCGTCCGGCATCCGATTCGGCCCTTCGCCGGCGTCGCCGGGGCCGGCGCAGTTTACGCGCGTCATCAAATTGGTAACAATCGTAAATCCCCGGTTTCAGGGGGGATCTGTATGATGAAACCGGATAACGCCGTTCCGCCGAAGCGGCAGGATGAAAACAATAAAGGCTGTGCCAGCGGAGGCCAGGATTATGAACATCGACTACATCGCCTATTCCCGGGGTGCGATCAAGGCGGAACCGCGCACCCTCTGGGTGGACCGGTGGAAGATTGACTATCTGCCTTTCTCCCGGCCCGAGAATGTGGACAAGCCCGCCTTGCTGGTCGTCGGCGGTGCCTTTCAGAATTTCACCTCCTACAAGTATTGCGTGGAGTGCATCTACGACGATTTCCCGGTCATTCTCATTGACCTGCCTTCACTGGGCGACAATGATCAACTGGCCCCGGATCTGGGCATGGAGGATCTCGCCGATCTGCTCTACGGCTTTGTCGCCGAAACCGGGCTGCACCGGGTTCATCTCATGGGGCTGTCGCTGGGCTCGGCCATCGCCAGCACCTTTGCCTACAAGTATCCGCAGCTTACGGAAAAACTCATCGTTGCCGGCATTGTCACGCGGCCGCGCAAGAGCTGGCGCATGCTGGTGGATGAATCCGCCCGGGTGCTGGAACAGGGGCGCATGGACGAGTTCAGCCAGGCCGTGGTGCTTTATCTGGTCAACTACATGCACCTGCGCGAGACGGGCATCACGCCCACGGCCCGGCGTCTGTTCTACAAGCAGATGAAATCACTGACCGAGAACGAACAGGCCCGCTATACCATCAACGGCCGGCGGTTGCTCTCCGTGGAAGGCATGATCGGCTATCCGGAATGCGACACGCTCGTCATGACCGGCGAATACGACAGCTTCACGTTGCCCTGGGAGAACGCCAGTTTCGCCGATCAGTGCCCCAATGCGCAGTTCGTTCTGGTCGAGGGGGCCGACCATCTGCCCCAGCTGGAAAAGCGCGAGGTGTCGCTGAACCTGTTTTCCACTTTTCTGCGCGGCGAGTCCCTGGAACAGGTGGACGGTATCCGGCTCATGCCCAAAGGCTGTAGCCGGACCATTGAACGTCGACGCAGCGAGCGCCTGATCCCGGGCAATCCGCAGGCGCGCGTGGTCAGTGAATCCCGGGTGGGGGATCAGTTCCGCTTTGATCAGGCGGTGACCGTGGTGGATATCAACTTCTTTGGCTGTCTGATCAAGCTGGAACAACCCGGTTTTTCACTGGCGGATCACGCCCGGGATTGCACCCTCTACATGGACACACCGGAACTCAAGCTGGAACTGCTGGCCTTCGATTATGAAGACGAGGGCTATATCCGGTGCCTGTTCAAGCACGGCAACATCAAGCAGGCGGAACGCTTCGCCGATCTGTTGCGCGACCGCGAATATTTCCTGCCGCCGGAAAAGGACCAGCGTCCGGCCGTGCGCCGCATTTACGGCTAGCAGGCTGTTGGAGAACCCCTTGCGCCTCAGCGTGGCCTGAAGTGTGCAGCTGCTGTGCCTTGTTGCGGCGGGTCGGCTGCGGACCCGGTTTGCCGGGACGGGTTCGCGGTGCCCGCCTTCGAGATTTTCTTGCCGATACCCTGGTAGCTTCGGCCGATCCGGTAGTAATAGCGCGCCGCCGTGCGCCCGTTCTTGGTTACCGCGCGTGAACGAATCGGGCCCAGTTCCCGAAAATAACTGGCTACCTTGTCCGCGTGTAGATCATCACGATCCAGCGCCACCAGCAGCAGGTCGTTGCCCACCATGCGCTCGGCCGGTGCCCACCATTGCCACATCCGGCCCGGTGAGCCGAACAGATGCTGGCTGCTGACTTCCGTCGGGCCGTCGCCGTCCGGATCATAGAACGCGTACTGGCTGGCGATGAAGTATTTGTCCATGCCGACGATCACAAACTCCCGGGCTCCCGGTGTCTGAGTGTCTTCCAGCGCTCCCACCGAAGCCACGAATTCCTCCCAGGCTACCGGCAGGTGCAGATCCTGTTCCGGTGCCCAGCCCACGTTGCTGGCGGAAAACAGGGCTCCCCAGAGCAGAAAGGAAAAAACGGCGGCGCTGCGCCAGGTGTTTCGGGCTACGCCCGCGAAACGGTGCACGCCGTGCACGCCGATGGCGGCGCCCAACAGCGGCATGAGTGCCAGCCAGAGCGGTCCCGTCCAGTTCAGCTTGGTTTCGTTCTGGAAACTGTAGACGACGAAGACCGACAGGGGGATGGCCGCGAAGCACCAGGCAAAGCGCCGGCGCGGGTCCGCGGCCCGGCCGGGCCAAGCCAGGGCGGCTACCGCCACGGCGATCATGGGCGTCAGCAGGATCAGCACGGATTCCACCAGACTGCCCAGGCCGAATTCGGCCTCGTTCTGCATCCGGCGCATGCCCTGGAATGTGAAGGAGGCCCAGTCGTGAGTGGCATTCCAGTACAGCACGGGCGAGAACACGATCAACGCCACGAGCACGGCTACATAAGGCGACGGTCGGGTCAGCCACCGCCGCGCCCGGGCATCGAGCAACACAAAGGCAAGCGCGGCCGGACCCAGCAGGGCAATGGTGTACTTCGACAGCATGCCCAGCCCCATGGCGAGCCCCACACCCAGCCAGGCGCGTTCCTCGCTCTCGACCAGCGCGAGATAGAAGTAATAGAGCGCGGCCGCCCAGGCTGCAAAAAGGGGCGCATCCGGTGTGGCCAACAGGCCGAAACCGAAGAAACCCGGAAGCGTTGCCACCAGCATGACGGCAAATATGGCCGCAACCAGACTGTACATGCGCCGGGCCAGTGCAAAGATGAAACCGGCCGCGACGATCCAGCAGAGCAGCGAGCCCAGACGCACCGCCAGTTCGTTATCCCCCAATACCGCCGTGCTCGCTGCGATCAGCCAGGCGATCATGGGGGGATGATCCAGATACCCCGGCGCCAGATTCTGGGCATAATTCCAGTAGTAGGCCTCCTCGGGAATCAGATCAATGCCGCCCGCGGCGAACAGCCGCAGTGCGAGCGAATAGCCGATGAAAGCGAGGGCCAGTGCGCGCCAGCGTAGTTCCGGGCCCGTGCGCGGATTTGTTTGCGGAAAAACGAAAAAGGCCGCGCCGATATAGGTGACTCCGGCGCCCGCCACGATGCCCGCGATGGCGGCGAAATCAATGCTCCAGCCCGCGTTGTTCACCAGGGAGCTGAACACCGTGTGCCGCAGGATCAGCGCCAGCACACAGGTCAGCAGATAGCGTCCATAGACCGATGCTTCGGCGCGCCAGCCGCATTCGGCAAGATTATTGAAGCTCCAGCGCGAGTTGAGCGCGTAATTGAACAGGGTGGCCACCACGAAGGCCGAGGTGTAGGCCGAGTGCACGCCCATTCCGGCGGTGGCCATGCCGCGAAAGACGCACCAGTCCACGACGAAGCCCAGCAGCCCCACCACGGCGAAGCGCCAGGCGCTGCCCTGGCTGACCGAGGCGCCGGCGAGGCTCATGACCTGGCCCAGCGCCTTGACGGATTCGCGCCAGTCCAGCTTGGAATAGCCCAGGCTGCGATCCTGAAAGTGGATGGGCATTTCCTGCACGCGCAGGTTGTCATTGCGTGCCAGGATCTCGAGCAGCAGTTTGAAGCCCTGGACTTCGCCGCCCAGGCGCAGCATGGCGTCCCGCGGCAACGCGAAAAAACCGCTCAGGGGATCACTGACACCGGCGAGCGGCACGGCCGCCAGGGTGCCCGAGCGCGATAGCAGACGGCGCCACCAGGGCCAGTCCGAAATGCGTCCGCCGCGGCAATAGCGGCTGCCCACGTTGATTCCGCATTCGCCGCGCAGAACCGGCAACACCAGATCGGGCAGGGATTCCGGCGGATGACTGAAATCCGCATCCATGACCGCCACCACCTCGCAGCAGGCCTCGCGGGCGGCGGCCAGTACATCGGTGGCGAGATCACCGGGCCCTTCGGGCTGGATCAGCCGCACGGAGTTACCCGAATAATGCTGCCGTATGAATTCGGCCGTTCCGTCTCGCGAGCCCCCGTCGGCGATGAGGATCTCGGGCGAGAGTCCGGCTTGCTCGCAGGCGGCTTCGACGCGCGAGAGCAGCGCTTCAATGTTGTCCCGTTCGTCCAGCACTGGGACGATCAGGGAAAAATCGAATCGGTTCATGGTCAGTAAGGTCAACCCTGTTCGTCGGTGAAGGGGTCCGGATCGGTGCGCCGCCCTGTGCGAACCGGCGAAAAGATATCATCTTGCTTGCCTGTTATCGACACAGGCGTGAAGGGTCGCAGGTGTGAAAGGATCGGGTCTCGTGGGTGCGACATGCAGGCTATCCTTGCCCCGGCATTGTCGCGCGTACCGGAATCAGGAGCCGATTGCCTTGAAGTTGCGCCCCCTCATCGCCGCCGCCCTGCTGATGCTCGTCGGCTGCGAGAAGACGCCCACGGGCCGGGATTAGCTGGCGCTGGTCCCCCTGTCCGGCGGTGTGAGAGTCAGGTCTGATCGGCGGGCTGTTCCGTCTCCGCCTCGATTACGCGTACCAGCGAGCGTCCCCGGCTACGGGGAATGGGCAGGCGCTCGTAGAAATCCGCCGGATCATGGATGGTGATGTGCTGGAAGCCCAGGTTCGTGAAGGTATTGAGCGCCTCGTCGTCACTGCGAAAGTGAAAGCTCACCTGGCTGCGTGACACCGAACCCAGAAGCTTGCCCAGCGCGCGCAGCGTGCGCAGAAAGGACATGTCGTCATAAAGCGGATAGTTGTCCGCCAGATAGATGCCGCGCGGAAAGGCGTGCAGCGCCAGGGCCAGCCGTTCCCAGAAACTCGAGATGGTTTCCAGATTGAAATAGTTCACCAGCCCCTCGGTGATCACCAGCACCGGTTGCGACAGGTCGAAATCCGCCAGCACTTTCTCCAGAGCATCCGGCGTCTCGCGCGCGAGAATATTGCATTCAACTACATAGTGACGATCACTGAGCCGGTTTTCCCGTTCCAGCAGCGCGTGCTTGCGCGCGGCCATGTCCGGCAGATCCGCTTCTACATAGGTGATCTCGGGATAGCGTTCGGCAAAGCGCGCGCCGCGCGGCGACAGCCCGCAGGCGATTTCCAGCACCTGGGTCACGCCCCGGTTTTCGATGGCATCCGCTACCCGGTCGTCAATCACCTGATGCCGCTGCAACAGGAAGGTGCGGATATTGCCGCCCACCAGCTTGCCGCCGATGTACTCGAAGGGGGTCATGGCATGGTAATAGAACCGGCCCCGGGGCGTGGCAAAGCCCGGCGCCGAAAGCCCGTGCTGATTCCACACCTGGCCCGTATAGAGAGCGGTAAAACTGATGGAAGACGTGTCGGTGCTGTCGCGTGCCATGAAGAATTCCGGTTCCGTAAAGGTGCTTAGCCTAGCATATGGGAAAACCGCATGAGGTTAGCAGGCTGTTGAGAGATCCATTGCGCACTCAGCATGGCCTGAAGCGTGCTGTTAGAGCACCATGGGCGCGGCCACCGCTTCACGCTTGTCGGCACCGAAGAGTGCTTCCACCAGGGCCAGGCTGTATTCCAGGGCCGTGCCCGGGCCCTGACTGGTCAGGCAGGTGCCGTCGCGCACCACCCGTTCCTGTACGCGGTCCTGACGGGGCAGCGGATCCTGGAAGGCGGGATGGCCGGTGGCGGCCACATCGTCGAGCAGGCCGTGCGGAGCCAGGGCCACGCCCGGGCTGGCGCAGATGGCGCCATAGAGCTTGCCCGCGTCTTTCTGTTGCTTCAGGCGCTGGATCAGCGGTGCACAGTCGCGCAGGGCTTCGGCGCCGCCGCGCCCGCCGGGCAGCACGATCAGGTCGTAGTCCCGCTCGAGTACCTCATCCAGTCGCGCGTCGGCGGTGATCCGGGTACCGCGGGCGGCGGTAATGGTGGCGCTGTCGCCAATGGCGGCCACCGTGACGTCCGCCTCGGCCCGGCGGAGCACATCGATCAGGGTGACGCTTTCGATGTCCTCGGAGCCGTCGGCGATGGGAATGAGTACGCTCTTGCTCATGATTACCTCCTGATCGGGCGTTGTGAGCGACAGGGTGCGGGCGCCCGGCGGGGCCATCAAGCGTACGGGCGCTCCAGCGCCGCCGGCAGCGGACTGCCCGCCAGGCGCAGTACCAGACTGGCGAGCCCGCGCCAGGGATCTTCCGGGGACTGGCCCTTGATGGCCTGGTCCACGGTGGCCGCGCGGGCCAACGCCTGCTGCAGGGAGTCCGGGCCCAGCCGCCGGGCGTGCTGCTGCAATGCATTGAGCCGGGCCGGGGGCATGCGGATGCCGGGGTCCCGGCCGGCGGCCATGGCCGCCATGGCCCGGGTTTCACGGGCCAGGGCCCAGAGCAGCACGGGCGGCTCGACACCTTCTTCGCGCAGGGTGTCGAGAATGCGCAGGGCGCGTTGGGCCTGACCGCGGGTGAGTGCTTCCGTGAGGTCGAAGGGGGAAAAACGGCTGCTGTCGCCCACGGCGTCCTGAATATCCGCCAGCTCCAGGGTCCGGCCGGGATAGAGCAGGGCCAGCTTTTCCACCTCCTGGGCGCAGGCGAGCATGTTGCCCTCGGCGCGTTCGGCCAGCAGGGCGGCGGCTTCGCCGGATGCGGACAGTCCTTGCTGCTTCAGTCGTTGCTGAATCCAGCCGGGCAGCTGGTCCGGGCCGATGGGCCATACCTGGACCACGGCCCCGGCGGCGTCCAGCGCCTTGACCCATTTGCTGTTCAGGTCCTTCTTGCGGTCCAGCCGCGAGCACGAGATCAGCAGCAGGGTATCGTCGGGCACCTCGGTGAGTAGGTCGCAGAGAATACCGCTGCCGGTCTTGTCCGGGCGCTTCTCGCCCAGACGGATCTCGAGAATGCGGCGGCCGCCGAACAGGCTCAGGTTCTGGGCCTCGTGGTGTACGCCGTTCCAGTCGATGCCCACGTCCGCGTCAAAGCGTTCGCGTTCGTCGAAACCCTGCGCGCGCGCGTGGCGGCGCACGAGATCACAGGCCTCGCCCTGCTGCAGGGGTTCGTCGCCGGCAATCAGCCAGGCGGGCAGGAGTTTCTTCTCCAGCTGGTTCGCCAGTTGTTCATTGCGCAGCTGCATCCGCTTCCTCCTCGTTCAGCGGCAGCTCGGAGGCGGTGGCCTCGATCTGGCGCAGAATCTGCCAGACCGCGTCCCGGTACATGGACTCGCGCAGCAACTCCTCCTCGTCGCTGGAGGTGGTGGCGTCCGTGGGGCTGTACTGGAAGGTACGCGTCAGGGTCAGTTCACGCCGGGGGCCCGCCGTGCGGTCATCGTCTGCCGGTTCCAGTTGCCATTGCAGATCGAGCCGCAGTTCCCGCTCCGCCGCGCGGCCCCGCGCATCCGTGGCCACGGTGCGTCGGGTCCAGGACTCGTCGCTGAAGGCCAGGGTCCAGTCGCTGGCGCCGTCATCCACCCGGACACCGGCGTTGTCCAGTGCCTCGGTCAGTTCATGACGCAGTCCATGGCTTGCACCGGTAATGGCGAGCGCGGGCAGTGCGCTCATATCCGGGGCGGTGCGCAACTGCCAGCCGCAGCCGGGCAGCCCGATCAGTAGCAGCAGCAGGGTGGACGTCAGCCATGCAGAGAAAGTCCGCGTCATCACGAGGCCACTATGTTGACCAGTTTGCCCGGTACCACGATTTCCTTGCGGATGGTGGCGCCCTCGATGAACTTCTGCACATTGGGCTGTTCCCGGGCCAGTTCCTTGATCTCGTCTTCGCCCGCGCCCGTGGGTACTTCGATCTTCGAGCGCACCTTGCCGTTGACCTGGACCACCAGCTCGATGCTGTCGCGAGCGAGCGCGTTCTCGTCATAAGACGGCCAGTCCGCGTCCACCACGGCGTGTTCATGACCCAGCGCGTGCCAGAGGGCATGGGCGGCATGGGGGATAATGGGGGCGAGCAGCAGCACGGCCGATTCCAGGGCCTCGTGCAGCACGGCCCGGTCACTGTCTTCATGGGCGTCGAATTTGCCGATGTCGTTGGCCAGTTCCATGACGGCGGCAATGGCCGTGTTGAAACTGTAGCGCCGGCTGAGATCATCGCTCACCTTGCGGATGGTTTCGTGGGTCTTGCGCCGCAGTTCCCGGGCCGGCTCGGCCAGTGCGTCCGGATCCAGCTCCGGCGCCGGACCGCGCTCGACATGCTCGAAAACGAAACGCCAGAGCCGCTTGATGAAACGGTAGGCGCCTTCCACACCGGAATCGGACCATTCCAGCGCCTGATCCGCCGGGGCGGCGAACATCATGAACAGCCGCACCGTGTCCGCGCCATAGTGATCGATCATGTCCTGCGGATCGACGGTATTGCCCTTGGACTTGGACATCTTGGATC
>CAZHGU010000004.1:0-4755 GCA_964532105.1 uncultured Alcanivorax sp.
TCGGGACTCATGATCCGCGCCAGGGGCAAGGCATCGGCCCAGAGCTCCTCGGCATGGATATCTTCCATCAGACCCTCGAAGAAACCCGACTCCGCCGCGGCCAGATCCGCCAGGCGGCTGCCCAGGTCCGCGCCCACGGACTGCATCAGCAGCAGTGCCTCCTGATACAACCCCCGCGCCCGGGCCGTGGCAATAAGCTCGCGCAGGCGCTCTTCCGGCAGCCGGCGCGTGACGTCCTCCAGGTGGGCGCGGTCGTTGACGAAAAAGGAGCTGCGCAGCACGGCGGTGTCGTCCATTTCCCGCATCACGGTCTCGGTCACCGACACCGGTAGCGCGTCCACAAACCGCCCCAGCGTGATCACGGCTTCACGGCGTGCCAGTTCATGGGCCACCGCCTTGATATGGTTCACGCTGAGCCGCTCCAGCAGAGGCTTGGCGCGGTGCGGGTCCATGCGGATGGCCACATCCGCCATGAAGGGCACATGCAGTTTTTCCGCCATGGCCACGGCCCGGTCCACGGGCGTATAGCCCGCCACCCGGGCGCACAGGGTCGCCCCCAGCGCCTTCTCCGCGATAATCACCCGGATCTTCATGGGCATGATGCCGCCGGCGCCGGCCAGGCGCTCGAACATGGCCGCGTGCCCCTCGAACAGCACCGTGGTGATCTGATCCCGCAGCGTCGTCAGCGTCTCCAGCGACAGGGACTCCAGATAGCGCAGTTCGCCGCCGGCCCTGTCCAGCAGGGTTTCCAGCTTGATCCGTTCCGCGCGTACCACCAGTCGGCTCATCAAACTCTCCTCAGGAAAACAGCATGCGGCGAACGGACTTGCGCAACATGCCCGGCACATGGCTGAGCGCTTCCTCCATGGCCTGTTGCAGGGCCTGCTCCTGGTGCTGATGAACCTCCTCAATGGCACCCGCCAGATGGTTCAACTGGTCCTCGCTCAGCTCCGCCAGTTCGGCCGGCGGTTCCGCCTGGTGCAGGGCACGGGACAGGGACTGGAAAGCTTCCTTCGACATGACAAACCACCTTGATCTCAAGTGCGGGCAAGCCTAGCAGCCGTTCATGAAAACCCGTTTGGCAGTGGCGACACTGTGTACGCGCCCGGGTGTCAGTGCCCTTCGATGGCAGCGGGGGGCGCCGGTGTAGCCTGGTTGAAGAGCCGGAAGAAGTTTTCGCGCGTCACCCGCGCCACCTCGGCCACGGACACGCCCTGAAGTTCCGCCACGGTTTCGGCGACACGGGGCACATAGCGCGGTTCGTTGGGCTTGCCCCGATACGGCTCGGGTGCGAGCCAGGGCGCGTCGGTTTCGATAAGCAGTCGGTCCAGCGGCAGCTTGTCGATCACCTTGCGCACTTTCGAGGCGTTCTGAAACGTGGCGATGCCGGACACCGAGATGTAAAAGCCCAGTTCCAGGGCCCGCTCCGCCATGGTGCGATTTTCCGTATAGCAATGGAGCACACCGGTCACTTCGCCGGCGCCCTCTTCCTCGATAATGCGCAGCGTGTCCTCGCGCGCCTTGCGGGTATGAATCACCAAAGGCAAACCGGTTTCGCGGGCGGCGCGCACATGCACCCGGAAGCGCTCGCGCTGCCAGTCCGCATCCTCGGCGGCATAGTGGTAATCCAGTCCCGTCTCGCCGATGGCCACCACCCGGGGATGGGCGGCCAGTTCCACCAGCTCCGCCTGACTCGGTTCGCGCGCGTCGCCGTAGAGCGGATGCACGCCCACGGTGGCATGGACCCAGGGCCAGTCCTCGGCAAGCCGGCACACCTCGTCGAAGGTTTCCAGCTCGGTGGCGATACAGAGCACATGGGAGACGCCGGCGGCGGCCGTGGCCGCCATCATGCGTTCGAAATCGCCATTCCAGGCGTTCAGATCAAGCAGATTGAGATGGCAGTGAGAATCGACAAACTGCATGTCGTTTTCAGGCATGCGGCAGCGCCTCCGGTTGCGGCGTCGGAAAAACCGGATTCTACATGGTATGGGTGGGTCGGTCCGACTCCAGCGAGCCCGCCAGGTATTTCTCGATGGTGTTGCGCGGGGTGTCGTCCTGATCAGAGAACTGTACGCCAATGCCCGCCGAGCGGTTGCCCTGGGCCCCCTTGGGCGTGATCCAGATGACCTTGCCCGCCACCGGGATCTTTTCCGGTTCTTCCATCAGGCTCAGCAGAAGAAAGATCTCGTCGCCCAGCTTGTATTCCTTGTTGGTGGGGATGAAAAGACCGCCATTCTTGATAAAGGGCATATAGGCGGAATACAGAATGGCCTTGTCCTTGATGGTCAGCGACAGGATGCCGCTTTGACCGCCGGGCATCTTCATGCGGATCTACCCCTTGGTTCTTGCGTTTTCGTCCGGTGAGCCTAGAAGGCGCCGGCTACGGCGTCAACTCCCGGTCGTGGCGGTAGTGGCCGAGGCCAGCGGATCCGCGGTCGGATCCACCCCGGCCAGATAGAGCACCAGGGCCTCGAACATCAGTTCCCGGTTGGGATTGGCCCCGGCGCGCAGGGCCGAACGGGCACGCAATAACCGGTCCGCGAAACCCAGCAGACGCACTCGGCCGGCGCCTCGGGCCAGCCGATCCAGGGTTTCGGCCAGCTCGCCGTCCTCGCTGCCGCGTCCGGCCCATTCGCTTTTCAGCGCCTGAACCGTCCAGCCGTAGAGGGCATCCAGCAGGGTGACGGCATCGCCGGCCAGCAAGGGCTGCACCGCCTCGTTGACGGCCGCGCGCCCTTCGATCACGCCCACCAGGCCGTCCAGCAGTGCCTTGCGGCGGACAAACCAGTCCGCGTGCTCCAGCTCCACCGCCTTGAGCGGCGCCCCGCCGGCGGCGCTCAACAGCGCCGGAGCGCGCTCGCCATCGCCCAGCTGTTCCCGCAGCCAGGGCAAGGCGTTATCCGCCGCCGGCAGGGGCAGGCGGCGCTGCTGACAACGGCTGCGGATGGTGGGCAGCAGCAGGCCCGGCTGGTGCGAGACCAGCAGCAAAAGCGTGTTCTCGCCCGGCTCTTCCAGGGTCTTGAGCAGCGCGTTCTGGGCATTGCGGTTCATGGCCTCGGCGGGCATGACCAGGGCCACACGCGGGCCGCCGTACTGGGCCGTGCGCTCGGCGAATTCCGCCAGGGCCCGTACCTGATCCACCTTGATGGGCTTGCCGGGCTCTTCCGGCGTCAGACGGAAATAGTCCGGGTGCGAGCCCGATGCACTCAGATGACAGGCGCGGCAGCGCCCGCAGGCCAGACCGCCGCCGGGTTGTTCGCAGAGCAGCCATTCCAGCAATGCACGGGCCAGGCGCTCCTTGCCGATGCCGGCGGCGCCGCCCAGCAACAGCGCATGGGGCAGACGCTGCTGTTCGCGACGCCGGGTCCAGTCCGCCAGTTCCTCCCGGTGCCAGGGGCAAGGGGCCTGTACCGCCGCTGTTTCACTCATGGGACCCCCGGATTTCCTCCAGAATGCGCTCCAGCTCGGCGCGGACCTGATCCAGCGGCGCCCCGGCGTCCAGCACCCGGAAGCGCTCCGGCTCCGCCTGCGCACGCTCGCGGTAGACCCCTCTCACCCGTTCCAGATAATCGCGGCCGGACTGTTCGAAACGGTCCGGGGCGGAGCGCTTGCCCGCCCGCTCCAGTCCGGTGTCCACGGGCAGATCGAACAACAGGGTGAGATCGGGCCGCAGGTAGCCCTGCACCAGATTCTCCAGGGTGGCAATGCGCTCCGGGTCCACGCCCTGACCGCCGCCCTGGTAGGCATAGGTGGCGTCCGTGAAGCGGTCGCACAAGACCCATTGGCCCTGCTCCAGCGCCGGCCGGATGACCTCGGCGATATGCTGCGCGCGGGCGGCAAAGACCAGCAACAGTTCCGTGTCCGCAGCAGGCTTTTCTTCGCGCGGGCGCAACAGGGTCTCGCGGATTTCCTCGGCCAGGGGTGTGCCTCCGGGTTCGCGTGTCAGCACCACCTCCTGACCACGCGCACGCAGCCATTCGGCGGCATGGGTCATGCAGGTGCTCTTGCCCGCCCCTTCACCGCCCTCGAAGGTAATGAAGCGCCCGGTCATGGTTGCCCATTCCCGTCTTCGTCTTCTTCCGGCAGGGGCGTGGAGCGATAATCCTTGCGCCGGCGCAACTGATATTCGCGTACCGCCTGCTGGTGTTCCTCCAGGGTCCGCGAAAAGACATGGGTCCCATCGCCCCGGGCGACGAAATACAGCGCTTCGGTATCTGCGGGATTCAGCGCCGCGCGAATGCTGGCCTCGCCGGGCATGGCAATGGGCGTGGGCGGCAGTCCGGCCCGTCGATAGGTGTTGTAGGGCGTGTCCTGTTGCAGATGATGACGGCGGATATTGCCTTCATAGTCATCACCGATCCCGTAAATCACGGTGGGATCGGTCTGCAGGCGCATGCCCTGGTTCAGCCGGTTCACGAAGACGCCGGCGATTTCCTCGCGTTCATCGGGCACGGCGGTTTCCTTTTCCACAATGGAAGCGAGAATCAGGGCCTCATAGGGGCTGTCCAGCGGCAGCCCTTCCGCGCGTTCCTCCCAGGCCTGCTCCAGAATCTGTTCCTGATCCGCGAGAGCGCGGTCCAGCAATTCCAGGTCCGTATCGCCGCGTACATAGGCATAGGTATCCGGCGCGAACCAGCCTTCCGGGTGATGATCCGGCTTGCCCAGTTCCTTCATCAGGGCCTGGTTGTCCATATCGTCAATCCGATGGACCAGCCCTTCCGCGTTTTTCAGGGCCCGGCGCAGGTCCCGGATATT
>CAZHGU010000004.1:4765-13228 GCA_964532105.1 uncultured Alcanivorax sp.
CACGTCACCGCGTTCCAGCTTGTCCATGAAATCCAGCAGGGACAGGCCCGGCTCCAGCCGGTATTCGCCCACCTGCATGCGGTCAGCCACCGGACTGATGCGGGCATAGACGCGGGCGGCCAGACGCCGTGTCCGGGCTCGGATACCCTCGCCCAGCATGCCCTGCCCCTCCAGACGCAACAGCACATTGGTGAAACTGCTGCCCTCGGGCACAACAATGCGTTCCGTTTCGGTATGGGCCAGCGGCTGCATGAGCGCATAGCCCAGGGTTGCGGTGCCGAACACCAGGGTGACAAAAACGGCCAGCACCAGGGTCCAGCCCAGCTTTCTGCGAAATTTCATGACCACAACTCTTGTGCCCTCTCCATCAACGCGCTGGTAACCGGACCGCGCGGCCAGCTCCACACGCCCAGTCTAGCCACTGGCAGCACGCCTGCCACCGCATTGCTGGCGAAAATCTCGTCAGCCGTGCGCAGCCGCTCCAGCGTAAGCCGTTGCACCCGGACCGGCACGCCGGCCTGTTGTGCGCCGGCTTCCAGAATCCAGGCGCGCATGACGCCGGCCACGCCCGCCCGATCTACTGGCGGTGTGAATATTACGCCGTCCGACACGGCGAACAGATTCATGCTGGTCAGGCACTGGGGACGCCCGGCGGCATCCAGCATCAGGGCCTCATCCCGGCCCTGGCGATCGGCTTCCCGGCGGGCAAGCACCTGTTCCAGCCGGTTGGCGTGCTTGAGTCCGGCCAGCTCGGGCTGATCCCCGAGCCGCGCCGGGGCCAGGCCGGTGATCAAGCCGGACTCGCTGTGTCGCGCCGGACGGACCGGAAGGGACGAATGACGCTGCAACAACCGGGGCTCGGGCCGATCCGGCGGCGCATAGCCCCGGCCGCCGGAGCCCCGGGTCAGCAGCAGCTTGCCCACGCCCGGGCCCTGATCACCGAGTGCAGTTATTGCCCGCCACCAGGCCTGTTCGTCGAAGGGAATACCCAGCCGCCGCGCGCCCGCGACCATGCGCCGGCGATGCGCGTCGGCCAGGGGCACGTGGCCCGGTTCGGTGATGCGCAGCGTCTCGAAAAGGCCGTCGCCATAGGCCAGGCCGCGGTCATCCGCCGGAACGGAGCCGGGCTCGAGCATCACAGGGTCCGGAACAGCAGGGAGGCGTTGGTACCGCCGAAGCCGAAGGAATTCGACATGGCGGTACGGATGGATCGGTCCCGAGCCTCGTGCGGCACGAAATCCAGATCACAGCCTTCGTCCGGATCGTCCAGATTGATAGTGGGCGGCGCCACGCCGTCGCGCATGGCGAGCAGGGTGAAAATGGCTTCCACCGCTCCGGCGGCCCCCAGCAGATGGCCCACCATGGACTTGGTGGAGCTGACACAGAGCCGGTCGGCATGGTCGCCGAAAACGTTGCGAATGGCACAGGCTTCGGCCACATCGCCCACCTTGGTGCTGGTGCCATGGGCATTGATATAGTCCACTTCCGAGGGCTCTGCCTCGGCCGAACGCAGGGCATTGTCCATGGCCAGGGCCGCGCCCGAACCGTCCTCGGGCGGCGCCGTCATGTGCCAGGCGTCACCGCTCATGCCATAGCCGGCCACCTCGGCATAGATGTGCGCGCCCCGGGCTTTGGCCTGCTCGTATTCTTCCAGCATGACCACGCCGGCGCCGTCGGACAGGACAAAGCCGTCGCGTTCGCGGTCCCAGGGACGGCTGGCGCGCTCCGGTTCCTCGTTGCGCGTGGACAGGGCCCGAGCGGCGGAAAACGCGGCCATGCCCAGCTCCGAGGAGGCCTTTTCCGCGCCGCCGGCCACCATGGCGTCCGCGGTGCCCAGCTGGATCTGCTGGGCGGCGAAACCGATGTTGTGGGTGCCCGTGGTACAGGCGGTGACGGTGGCGAAGTTGGGGCCCTTGAACCCGTACTCAATGGACAGGTGACCGGCGATCATGTTGATGATGGTGCCGGGCACGAAAAACGGCGAAAGCTTGCGCGGGCCGCTGTCCAGCAGTTTCTTGTGGTTTTCCTCGATATTGGTCAGGCCGCCGATGCCGGAACCCACCGCCACGCCGATGCGCCCGGCGTTGTCCTCGGTCACGGTTAATCCCGCGTCGCCAATGGCCTGGGCGGCAGCCACCATGCCGTACTGCACGAAGATATCCATCTTGCGCGCTTCCTTGCGCGTCATGTAGGGCTCCATGTCGAAGTCCGGGACCAGCCCCGCGAAACGCGTGGGAAATGCGGACGCGTCAAAATGCGTAATGGGGCCGACGCCGCTACGGCCGGCCTTGACCGCTTCCCAGCTGGATTCGGTGTCCTCGCCCAGGGGCGTGAGCATGCCCACGCCTGTTACCACCACACGACGTTTCGTCACAGCCAATCCTCCCAATGCGCCGACGCAGGCTCACCAACCATGAAAAAAGCCGCAAGTTGGCACAACCTGCGGCTCTTTTGCTGGCATGCTGCCCGACCGGTGTTCAACTATTGTTGTTGATGTAGTCGATAGCGGCCTGAACGGTACTGATTTTCTCGGCTTCCTCGTCCGGAATCTCGGTTTCGAACTCTTCTTCGAGCGCCATAACCAGTTCCACGGTATCGAGCGAGTCCGCCCCCAAATCCTCGACAAAGGACGCTTCCGACTTGACTTCCTCGGCCTTCACGCCCAGTTGCTCGACGATGATCTTGGTAACCCTTTCTTCAATGCTGCTCATGATGCTCTGTTTCTCCTGTGGTCGGTGTCCCTCCACCTGTCGGCGCTATTCTAGGTGAACGCTGTTTGCGGTTGCAAGCAACGCCCCCCGGAATCCGGACGGGACTGTATTGCAAGTTATGTCACTGTTTCGCGGCTTCTCTTCCTCCGGAAATCAGACTGTGCTCGCGGAAACGGAACCCGGTTCCGTTTCGCTTGTTGCTACTCCATCAACAAACCGCCGTTGACATGGAGGGTGGTGCCGGTGACATAGCCGGCGCCCTCCCCGGCCAGCCAGACCACGGCCCGGGCGACTTCTTCGGGCTGCCCCAGACGGCCCAGCGGAATCCGGGCCAGCATGGCCTCGCGCTGATCATCGTTCAGCTCGTCCGTCATGTCCGTCTGAATGAAGCCCGGCGCCACGGCGTTGACGGTAATATTGCGCTGCCCCAGCTCCTGGGCCAGCGAGCGCGTAAAACCTTCCACGCCCGCCTTGGCTGCCGCGTAGTTTGCCTGACCCGCATTGCCCATGGAACCCACCACGGAGCTGATATTGATGATCCGCCCCTGACGGGCCTTCGTCATGCCCTTGAGACAGCCCTTGCAGACCCGGTAGACGCCGCTGAGGTTGGTGTCGATGACACTGTCCCACTCGTCTTCCTTCATGCGCAGCATGATGTTGTCCCGGGTAATGCCGGCATTGTTCACCAGCACCAGGGGCGCGCCGTATTGCTCGTTGATGCGCTTGAGCGCGGCATTCACCGCTTCGGCATCGGCGATGTCCAGCACCTCGCCGCCGCCGGCATTGCCCAGCTCGGTCAGGCGCTCACTGATCCGGTCCGCGCCGGATTGCGAGGTGGCGGTGCCCACCACGGTATACCCGGCCCGGGCCAGCTCCTCGGCGATGGCCTGGCCGATGCCCCGGCTGGCGCCGGTGACCAGCGCTATGGTGTTATCCGTCATGCAATCCCCCTCATGATTCCAGCGCCCCGTCGAGCGCCTCGCGCTCGCCCAGTGGTGTTACCGGGGCCCGGCGTTCCACACGTTTGACCAGCCCGGCGAGCACCTTGCCCGGGCCGCATTCGTAACTCTGCTCCACGCCCTCGTCCAGCAACCGGCGCACGGTTTCGGACCAGCGCACGGGCGAATACAGCTGCCGCACCAGAGCGTCGCGGATGGCGGCCGGCTCGGTTTCCGCGATCACATCCACATTGTTCAGCACCGGAATCCGCGGCGTTTCCAGTTGCAGTTCCTCCAGCACACCCCGCAGGCGTTCCGCCGCCGGTTTCATGAGTTCGCAGTGCGACGGCACGCTTACCGGCAGCGCCATGGCGCGCTTGGCGCCGGCTTCCTTGCAGGCGTCGATGGCCCGGTCAACGGCCTCGCT
This sequence comes from uncultured Alcanivorax sp., assembly GCA_964532105.1. Taxonomy (GTDB): domain Bacteria; phylum Pseudomonadota; class Gammaproteobacteria; order Pseudomonadales; family Alcanivoracaceae; genus SLJS01. Next base: position 8,842 of record CAZHGU010000004.1, read on the forward strand.
GTCGCCGGCGATCACCACCTGGCCGGGAGCATTGAAGTTCACCGCCTGCACCACCTGCTCGCCGGCGGCCTCGCCGCACAAGCGCACCACCTCGTCGTCCTCGAGTCCGAGGATGGCCGCCATGCCGCCCTGCCCGGCCGGCACGGCTTCCTGCATGAAGCGTCCGCGCGTTTCCACCAAACGCACCCCATCGGCCAGCGACAACGCATCGGCACAGACCAGCGCGGAATACTCGCCCAGGCTGTGGCCGGCCAGCCAGTCGGGCCGGGCGCCACCGCGCTCTTCCCAGAGCCGCCACAGGGCCACGCTGCAGGCCAGCAGGGCCGGCTGGGTGCGGTCCGTGCGGTTGAGTTCGTCTTCCGGGCCGTTCTGGATCAGGCCCCAGAGATCAAAGCCCAGGGTATCGGCGGCTTCGCGAAAGGTCTGACGCACGGCGGACTCGTCGGCCAGATCCGCGAGCATGCCCACGGCCTGGGAGCCCTGACCGGGAAACAGGAATGCGGTTTGACTCATGAAAGACGTTCCCCCGAAGCTTGCTTGATGGCGGCGCCATTATGGCCCAGTGACGGCCGGGCTGCGCGCTCGCCTTGCAACATTTTATGAAGATGCGGGGGTATCCCCCAGATGATCCCGAATGAGCGCGGGCACATTGCGTTGCGCCTCGCGCGCCGCTACTTCCAGGGCACTGGTAAAGCCTTCCACATCGGCGCCACCGTGGCTTTTCACCACAATGCCGTCCAGGCCCAGCAGGCTGGCGCCGTTGTAGCGCTGGGGATTCATGCGGTTCTTGAGATTGCGCAGCCAGGGCAGGGAGAAAAGCCCGGCCAGACGGGTCAACGGATTCCGGTTGATTTCCTCGCGGATCATGGTGCCCACCATGGAGGCCACGCCTTCCATGGTCTTGAGCGCCACATTGCCGGTGAAGCCATCGCAGACCACCACATCGGCTTCGCCCTTGAAAACGCCGTCGCCTTCCACGAAACCCTGATAGTTCAATGCGGGATGCACCTGAAGCTGTTCCGCCGCCTGTTTGACGGTTTCACTGCCCTTGATCGCTTCTTCGCCGATATTGAGCAGACTGACCCGGGGCCGTTCCAGCCCCTCCACCGCGCGGGCCAGTGCCACGCCCATCAGGGCGAATTGCAGCAGGTGTTCCGGTTCCACATCCACATTGGCGCCCAGATCCAGCATGTGGCACTGGCCCTGTTCATGGGGAATGGCGGTACAGATGGCGGGGCGGTCGATGCCCGGCAGGGTCTTGAGTACGAAGCGGCTGACGGCCATGAGCGCGCCGGTGTTGCCGGCACTGATGGCCGCGTGGGCCTGGCCCTCGCGCACCTGGTTGATGGCGACGCGCATGGACGAATCGCGCCGGTTGCGCAGGGCCACGTTCACCGGATCGTCCATGGCCACCACCTGGGAGGCGTGGACCACGGTGATTCGATCGGCGTCCTTGGGGGGTTCGCGGTCCAGTTGCGCCTTCAGGGACTCGGCGTCGCCGACGAGCAGCACCCGCAGTTGCGCATGCCGCTGGAGAATGCGCGCCACCGCCGGGACCGTCACCTCGGGTCCGTGATCCCCGCCCATGGCGTCCACCGCCAGGATGACCTCAGGCATCGGCAGCCCTTCCCTGAAAACGGGGCGGCGCTACATGCGCCGCCCGTGGAGAGGCAAGGTTACTCGTCGTCGTCCAGATCTTCGTCCTGCTTGAGGACCTGACGGCCCCGATAAACGCCATCCGGGGAGATATGATGACGCCGATGCACTTCACCGGTGTTGGCATCCTCGGTCAGCGTGGGCTTGCCGAGCGCGTCGTGGGCACGACGCATGCCCCGCTTCGACCGGGTCTTGCGATTCTGTTGAACTGCCATTGCTTTCTCCAGCTAGTCTTCGCGCTCGCCCTTTTTCAGTTGAGCCAGCACTGCAAAGGGGTTCTCTTTTTCCGGTTCCGCTTCACCTTCGGACGGATCCTCGGCATTTTCTTCCATCAGTCCATGAGGACAGTGCTCATGGACGGCCACCGCCGGCAGGGCCAGCAGGATTTCCTCTTCCAGCAGATCCGCCAGTGGCATCTGATCGGCCGTGATCAGCCAGGGATCATACTCCGACGGCAGGGCCTTCATCTGATCATTGCCCCAGGCCATGGCCAGGGTAACCCGGGCATCCAGGTCCAGAGCGACCGGCTCCAGACAACGCTGGCACTGCACCACCAGACGCGTGGCCACGGAACCATGCACACAGTGATGGCCCTGTTCATCCCGGGAAAAGGCGAGATCGACCGCTACCGACTCTTGCTGACTTTCCCGGAATTCACGCAGCCGGGGCAGCTCACCCACGCTCATTTCCCCGCGGATGGTGCCGCCCTGGTCCGCCAGTTTTCGCGGATCCAGAAACCGCGGCAAAGGCCCTGTCGACATAGGCGCGCAATTCTAGGGCCACGGCCGGGTCCTGTCAAAACGGTCAGGCCCCAAGGGTCTGAACCACGGGCTTTTTTCGTGCAGCGCCGACCGCCGGTCGATTATCATGCCGTTTTACTGGCCGAACCGGAGCCGCATTCATGACCCCGGATACGCCCGCACTGGTACTGGGCTCGTCCTCGCCCTACCGAAGCGCGCTGCTGGAACGGCTGCAGCTGCCCTTCGAGACCCATAGTCCGGATATTGATGAAAGCCCTCGTCCGGGCGAAACCCCGGCGGATCTGGTGCAGCGCCTGGCCCGGGACAAGGCCGTCGCCGTGGCCGGGGATTATCCCGCCCACCGCATCATTGCCGGGGATCAGGTGGCGCTGGCCCCGGAGGGGGACATTCTGGGCAAGCCCGGGAACCGGGGAAACGCGATCGCACAACTCACCCGTTTCAGTGGTTGCCGCGTGACACTGCCCACCAGTCTCTGCCTGTACAACAGTGCCACGGGCGAATGGCGGGAAACACTGGAACACTTCGCGGTGGTGTTTCGCCGGCTTGATACGGCCACGATTGAACGCTATGTGGACCGGGAAGAGCCCTTTGACTGTGCCGGCGGTTTCCGCGCCGAGGGGCTGGGGATCACCCTGTTCGAATGTTTCGAGGGACGTGATCCCAACACCCTGATCGGCCTGCCCCTCATGGCGCTCACCGACATGCTTCTCGCCGAAGGACTGAAACTGCCCTGAGCCAGCAGGCTGCTAACGCAGCCGGGTTTCGTCCAGCCCCAGCGCATCGGCCAGACCAGTGCCCAGCTGCGCACCGAAGCGCTTCATGAACTCATCCAGCGGATTGGGCCGGGGGGTGTAATTGACAATGTCCTCGGCGCCCACCACATCCCGGGCCACCTGACCGGGACTCTTGAGTCCGTCCGTCAGCCCCAGATCCACTGCCTTTTCACCGGTCCAGAAGAGTCCGGAGAACAGATTGTTCTTCTCCGGATCGACAAGCTGATCGCCACGCCCCTTCTTCACCGCTTCAATGAACTGATCATGGATCTCGGTGAGCATGGTCTGGACATGCTCTTTCTGGTTCGGATCCACGGGTTTGAAGGGATCCATCATGGCCTTGTTGTCTCCCGCGGTCAGCAGACGCCGTTCCACGCCCAGTTCGTCAATGGCTTCCGTGAAACCGAAACCGGACATGATGACACCGATGGAGCCGACAATACTGGCCGGATCCGCATAGATCTCATCCGCCGCCGCGGCTACATAATAGCCGCCGGAGGCCCCCATATCGGTAATGGCGGCATAGAGTTTCTTCTCGGGATGTTTCTCGCGCAGGCGCTCGATTTCACGATAGATCAGTCCGGCCTGAACGGGCGAGCCGCCCGGACTGTTGATGCGCAGCAGCACCGCTTCGCTGTCTTCCGCTTCAAAAGCCTTGCGCAACCCGGTGACAATCCGGTCCGCGTTGGCATCGCTCTGTTCCGCGATCACGCCGTTCACTTCCACCAGGGCCGTATGCTTGCCGGATACCGATGGCGCCACATCGCTGGTCATGGGCAGAAAGAGAATGAGCAACAGGAACAGGTAACCGAAGCCGAGAAAGCGGAAAAAGACACTCCAGCGCCGGCGGCGCCGGTTTTCCTGATGCGACGCCATCAGCATCTTTTCGATCATTTGCCATTCCCGGCTGTTTTGCGGCCGGCCGTTGCCCGGTTCGTAATCACTCATAACACCGTCTCCGTATCGTTGTGCTCCAGGCCGAGCAGGGGCATCAGTTCGTCGAGATGATTCACCAGAGCCAGAGGTTCATATTGTTCCAGCACGGACGCGGGATGCGCCCCATAGCGCACCCCCACGCGATCCACGCCCGCCGCGCGGGCCATGTCCAGATCAAAGCCGGTATCGCCCACCATGACCGCTTCTTCCGGGGCTACCGACAGGGTTTCGAGCACTTCGAGCACGGTGGCGTCGAAGCTC
>CAZHGU010000004.1:13238-18760 GCA_964532105.1 uncultured Alcanivorax sp.
ACCATGGCGGGATGGGGCTTGGATTGCGACTCGTCGGAACAGCGCGAGGCATGAAAATAATGCCCCACCCGGTGGGTACGCCAGACCCGCTCCAGTCCGGGACGGGCCTTGCCCGTGGCCAGGCCCAGCAGAAAACCGGACTGATGCAGATGATGCAGCAGTTCGGGTGCACCCGGGAAGAAACGGCTGGTGTCCTGCTTTTCGTCCATGAAATGCCGGGCATAGGTGGTGCGCAAGGCCTGAACGTCGTCTTCCGTGCTGCCGGGGAAAAGGGCGCGGATGGCCTCGGGCAGACCCAGGCCGATAATGCGGTTCACCTCGTCCACTTCGGGCACGCGCCAGTCCAGATCCAGCGCCGCCTGCCGCATGGAATGGACAATGTGCCCCGTGGAATCCAGCAGGGTGCCGTCCCAGTCGAAAATGATCAGCCGATAGCTCATGTCGTCGCCGTCTCGCGCGCCATTTCGAGCGCCCGGTTCATGGCTTCATCCAGCGGCGCTTCTACCTGCAGGAAACCGCCGTGGTCCGGATGCCGGAACTCCAGTGAGCGCGCATGCAGGGACAACCGCCGGTCGCCGGCGTGCTGCCAGGGCCGGTCGCGTTGCGTATCGCCGTATTTGGGATCGCCCAGCAGCGGAAAGCCGCCGTGTTGTGCATGCACCCGGATCTGATGGGTACGCCCGGTCACCAGGGTGGCTTCCACCAGTGCCAGCGAGCCCAGGCGTTCGATCAGGCGAAAATCCGTGCGCGCGGATTTGCCGCCCTCATCCACATGCATGATCCGTTCGCCGCCCCGGCCGCCCTTTTCCAGCGGCGCTTCCACCGAGGTATCGGTGTCGGGGAAATCATGGCAGAGCAGCCAGTAGCGCTTGGTCACACCGCCCTGGTTCATCAGCTTTTGCAGCCGCCGCAGGAAGGGCCGCTCGCGCGTCACCATGATGCAGCCCGAGGTGTCGCGGTCCAGCCGGTGGGCGAGCTCCAGCCCGGCCGTATCCGGATAAAGCGAGCGCAGGGTCTCGATCAGGCCCACCTGAATACCGCTGCCGCCATGCACGGCCAGCCCGGCGGGCTTGTCATAGATCAGCAACTGATCATCCTGGTACAGCAGACTGGCCTCCAGGCGTTCGCCCAGCTCCCGGCTCACCGGTGCCCGTCCGCGTTCGGCGGTGCGCACCGGCGGAATCCGGACCTGATCGCCGGCTTCCAGGCGGTAGGTCTGGCGGGCCCGTTTCTTGTTCACGCGCACCTCGCCCGAGCGGATGATGCGGTAGATGCGCGAACGCGGCACTCCCTTGAGCTGACTCAGAAGGAAATTGTCCAGACGCTGACCGGCGCGATCACTCGAGATACGCAGATGATGGACGCTGTTGGGGGGCTGCTGCGACATGGCCGGGATGATAGCAGCTTGTGGAAAAACTGCATCCTCGATGACCGCGGGAAACGGGTTTCCGCCGCCCGGAGGCTTGTGCTTCAGAGTCTTTACAATAGGATTTATCTATCTATTTGAAAATGCCGTTGTTTTACTGCTATATTCAAGGCTGGTTCTGCTCCCGGAGCCGGCGACGCACAGCGATTTTTCGCCGTACTGCCCCGAAATCGGGCACGCATTCCGCGCGGGACCAGAGGAAACAGCAAAGGCGCATGCCCAGGCATGCGCGCATTGCAGGCCAGTTAACACATGGTGTCGCCGCGGCACATAAAGCGGCGGCCGAATGAAAACCCGGTGGCCTGCAGAGTCCGCCCCCGAGAGGCGCGGGTGACAGAACAACGGCGCTATGACAGCACCAGCAATCGGTACCCGTTTGGACAAACCGGGTTCCGGTCCGTGATTTGACTGTTTCGCGGTACGGCCGCGAAACCCGACAACGGCATAGGCCCGAACGCGAATTGCAGTCTTGTTTCGGTCGCTGAAGACCGAGCGGTAATACGCCCGGTTTTTCCACCGGATGCAGCGCTGCCGGAGGCCCGGCCTCCTCGCCTGTCACTCCCCGGGGGCACTCTGCCCGGCCGCCACAATCTGTGTGGTAGGCATAATGAAACGCATGCTGATCAATGCAACTCACCGTGAGGAGTTGCGTGTTGCCCTGGTCGACGGCCAGCGGCTCTATGACCTGGATATCGAACACCGCACCCGGGAACAGAAAAAGGCCAATATCTACAAGGGCAAGATCACCCGGGTGGAACCTTCCCTGGAAGCCGCCTTCGTGGATTTCGGCGCCGAGCGCCACGGCTTTCTCCCGCTCAAGGAGATCGCGCGCCAGTATTTCCGCAAGGACCCCAAGGAAATCGAGGGCCGGCTGAACATCAAGGAACTGGTCAAGGAAGGCCAGGAACTGATTGTGCAGGTGGACAAGGAGGAACGCGGCAACAAGGGCGCGGCCCTGTCCACCTTCATCAGTCTGGCCGGACGCTATCTGGTGCTCATGCCCAACAACCCCCGCGCCGGCGGCATCAGCCGGCGTATCGAGGGCGAGGAGCGCCAGCAGCTGCGCGAGGCCATGGATTCGCTCACCTTCCCCGAAGAAATGGGTGTCATCGTGCGCACCGCCGGCGTGGGCCGCAGCGGCGAGGAACTCCAGTGGGACCTGGATTACCTGCTCAAGCTCTGGAATTCCATTGCCGAGGCGGCGGATGAACGCAAGGCGCCCTTCCTGATCTATCAGGAAAGCAACGTCATCATCCGCGCGATCCGGGACTACCTGCGCAAGGACATCGGCGAGGTGCTGATCGATTCGCAGGACGTCTATGACGAGGCGCAGCAGTTCGTCTCCCAGGTCATGACGGACTTCCAGCACAAGATCAAGCTCTACGAAGACGAGACTCCGCTGTTCTCGCGCTTTCAGATCGAATCCCAGATCGAGACCGCGTTCGAGCGCGAAGTGAAACTGCCCTCGGGCGGGTCCGTGGTGATCGATCCCACCGAGGCGCTGGTGTCCATCGATATCAACTCCTCGCGCGCTACCAAGGGCGCGGACATCGAGGAGACGGCGCTGCAGACCAATCTGGAAGCAACCGATGAAATCGCGCGGCAATTGCGGCTGCGTGATATCGGCGGGCTGATTGTGGTGGATTTCATCGACATGGGCCCGCCCAAGAATCAGCGCGAAGTGGAAAGCCGCATGCGCGAGGTGCTGGATGAAGACCGCGCGCGCACCCAGACCGGACGCATCTCGCGCTTCGGGCTGATGGAACTGTCGCGTCAGCGCCTGCGACCCTCGCTGGGCGAGACGTCCAGCATTGTCTGCCCGCGCTGCAACGGCCAGGGTCATATCCGCGACGTGAAATCGCTGTCACTGTCGCTGTTGCGCCTGGTCGAGGAAGAACTGATGAAGGAGCGCACCGGCGAAATCCAGGCCCAGGTGCCGGTACCGGTGGGCACCTATCTGCTCAACGAAAAACGGTACGAACTGCGGGATCTGGAAAACCGCTATCAGCTGCGCGTGGTGATCATCCCCAATCCCAATCTGGAAACGCCGCATTTCGAAGTCGAGCGCGTGCGCGACGACGAAGTGCGCGAGGATGTGAGCAGCCATGACGTGGCCCTGAGCGAGGGTCTGGCCGATCCCACCCTGGAATCGTCCCGGGATACGGAAATCAAGTCGCCGGAAGCGGCGGTCAAGACAGTCACGCCCGATACCGCCCCGCCCGAGCCGTCGGCGCCCGAGGCGAAACCGACGCAAGAGAAGAAATCCGGCGGCGGCGCGTGGTCGCGCGTGGGGGCCTGGCTGGCCGAGGTGTTCCGGGCCGAGGAAGAAGAACCGGTGGTGGCGCCGCCGAAAGAAGAAAAGAAACAGCCGGAACGCGAGCGCAAGGGCTCCGGCAAGGGGCAGCGCAACAACCGGGGCGGTCAGGGCAAAAAGGACCAGCGCGGCGGTAAACGCGATCAACAGCGCGACGAAGGCAAGCGCAATGACGCCGCCGGTGGTGGCGGCAAAAAGGAACAGCGTCCGGACAAGCGCGGCGGCGGCAAGAACAAGCCCGCCGAGGCCTTCCCGGGCGCCAAGCCGGATGATTCGAAGAAAAGCGCTCAGGGTCGTGACCGCAACAAGGGCGGCCAGCAGCGCAAGTCCGGCGGCGGCGACCAGGAAGATACCTCCGAGGCCGGCGAATCCAGGGAATCGTCCAACGGCGAACAGGCCCGGGCCCGGTCCGGCGGAGGCTCCGGTCAGGGCTCGGGCTCGAATCGGGGTTCCGGTTCAGGGCGCAAACGCGGCAACCGCTCCTCCGGCCGGAACAAACAGCCGGAAAAAGCGGCCGCGGACACCGACGGCAAAAAAGACGAACAGCCTGCCAGCAAGGCCGAGGCTGCCTCGGAGGGAATCCAGGCGGAACGCCGCACCCAGGTGCAGGATGAACGCCCCCTGCGGGAACGGGAGCGCCCGCCGGCGCCGCAACCGGAGACGCCCGCCGCGGAGTCCGGCCCCGCCCCGGCGGAGTCGGCACCCCGGTCGAGTGAGACTGAGGCCTCGTCCCCGGGCGAGGAAGTGGTAGCGACTCCAAATACGGACAAGGCGGAACCGGATCCAACAAGCGCCGAACAGCCGGTAGAGGCTTCGCCGGCAGAAATGCCGTCGACGGAAACCCCGGCGGCGACGGAGGTTTCGGAAGCGGAAGCGTCCCCGGAGCAAACCGCCCCGGGAAAAGTTTCCGGGGAACAGGAGAAGGATCAGGACACCGCACCCCGGTCGTCCGAAGCGAAACCGGCGCAGACTGAAGAGAGTTCTGCGGACCCCGTGCAGGCGGAATCCGGTTCTTCGGAAGAACAACCGCCGGCGGGCCGTGCCAGCAATGATCCCCGGCTCAAGCGCCGGCAGGCGAACGGGGATCAGAGCGCCTGAATAAACAGGGGCGCCTGATGGCGCCCCTGTTTATTTTATCTTTCGTCTTTCGTCTTGCTACTTGCTACTTGCTACTCAAATCATCCAGATCCGTCTTCAGTTCCGCTTCGCCCAGCATCTGCTGAACCGCGTGCAGTTTCCGGAAGAGTTCGGTTCGATCCGGCGCCGTGACATTGATATGGCCCAGCTTGCGGCCCGGCCGCGGTTCCTTGCCGTACCAGTGCAGCTGTCCGGGCAATGACAACCAGTGCTCGTCGAAGGCATGGCCCAGGATGTTGACCATGGCCGCCGGCGCTGGCACTTGCGGTTCCGCCAGGGGCAGCCCGCACACCGCGCGCAGATGCAGATCGAACTGACTGATATCCGCGCCGTCCTGGCTCCAGTGCCCGGAGTTGTGCACCCGAGGCGCGATTTCGTTGACGTGTAGCTCCCCGTCCACCTCGAACAGCTCCACGGCCAGCACCCCGCGGTAGTCCAGCCCTTCCACAATGGCGCGGAACATGGATTCGGCGGCTTCCTGCAGGGGCTCGGCGTCCTCCGCGGGCGCCAGGCTCAGGCGCAGAACACCGTCCCGGTGGCGGTTCTCGGTCAGCGGATAGCACACCACCTGCCCGTCCCGGCCCCGGGCGCCGATCACGGACAGCTCCCGCCGGAACGGCATGCGCTGTTCGATAATGGCATCGC
>CAZHGU010000005.1:0-17800 GCA_964532105.1 uncultured Alcanivorax sp.
AGGCCATTGCCCGCACCGCCGCCGGCTCGCGCCTGGCGGCCATGCCCGTGGCCGGCCCGCGCGCCATCGCGCTGATCGGCGAAACCGTGCGGGAACTGGGGACGGCGCTGACCGACCAGCTGGTGGACGACATCACCAACCCGGATTACCGGGAGCGCCTCGACGAGTTGCTTACCATGGTGATCACCCAGGCGGGCGGCGACCGGGCGGAGCTGAACGAACTGGTCCAGAGCACCACCCTGGACATCCTGGAGCAGGTCAAGGCGGAAGTGAACGTCAAGCAATGGAAACTGGCCGAGGAGGCTGAACGACGGGGCGACGGAGCTAATTCCCCCGCCTCCGGGTAGCGTTGTATAATTGCTCTACGCCTTTTTACCGAGCTCTTGTTATGGCCGAGCACGAAGACCCGCAAACCGACGACGAGCCGGAAGTGCCGCAGCCGTCCATGCTGATTGTGGACGACACCCCGGAGAACCTGGTCGCACTGGAAGCCGTTCTGGAAGATATCGACTGCGAGGTGGACACGGCCGAATCCGGCAATGAAGCCCTGAGCCGGCTGCTCAAGAAGGAATACGCGCTGGTGCTGCTGGACGTGCAGATGCCGGAAATGGACGGTTTCGAGGTGGCCGAGATCATGCGCTCGAATCCGCGCACGGCCAATGTGCCCATTATCTTTGTTACCGCCATTTCCAAGGAGGATCAGTACGTCAAGAAAGGCTACGAATCCGGCGCGGTAGACTACCTGTTCAAACCCGTGGATCCCACCGCCCTGCACTCCAAGGTCAACTTCTTTCTGCAGCTGCATCAGCAGAAAAAGCGCCTGGAAGCCAAGCTCGCCAAGAGCCGCGAATCGGAAAAAGCGCTCTACGAAGCCTATGGACAGAACCCGGATCAGTCCTGATCGGGCAGGTTCCAACATTCGGGAGAAGGGACCATGACGTCATCCAGACAGCCGGCGGAATCCGCTGATACCGGACTGGAAACCGGTGAAGTCCGGGAAAAACTCGGTTGGTTCAAACGGCGGCTGACCTATCGGATTGATCTACGCGCCGGGGATTTCGAGGAATTCCGCCCGCGTTTTGATCAGGTCATGACCGAGCTCATGGAATGGCGGCAGAAGCGGGGCGGGAAAACCGGCGCGGTACGCTTTCATGCGACCATTCATCCCTGGATTGCCGGCCGGGTGAAGGATTATCTGAAGAAATTGCGGCGCAGCTCCAGCCACGCCTTCCTGGCCCATATCCCGCTCTATATCGAGCTGACCGCTCCGGACGGCGAGCGCATAGAATCCGGGGTTCTCGAACCCGAGGAATCCGCCGAGCGGCAGTGAGCGCTGCGCACAGTTCAGGCGGCGCCGAGTTCCACCCGGGACAGATCCACCTGACAGGCCTCCGGCGGCACACCACTGGCGATGGAGAGCTTGCGACCGGAGTCGTCCTGCTCCACCTTCATCAGATCCACAATGCGCGGCCGGGCCAGCGGACGCTGCTGCTCGTCCTGCACCACCATGACCTGGGGGCGCAAGCGCCGGCTGGGATTCTGGGCGACAACCACGGCCACCGCCTCGTTGGACAGTTTCACCGGCGTACCCGTGGGATAGACGCCGATGGACTGAATGAACTGCTCCACCATCTGTCCGTGGAAGGTATTATCACGCAGCTCATAGAGCATGCTCACGGCTTCGTTGGAGCTGCGCGCCCGGGCCCAGGGACGCGGGCTGGTAACGGCATCATAGGTGTCCACGATGCCGGCGATCCGGGCCAGCAAGGGAATCTGCGGTCCGCTCAACCCTTCCGGATAGCCGCTGCCGTCATGACGTTCATGGTGATACTGCACCACGGCCAGCACCTGGTCATTAATGCCGGGCTGTTCTTCCAGCAGCTTGACCCCGTACTGAACGTGACGGCGCATTTCGCGCATTTCCGTACTGGTCAGCGCCTCGGGCTTGGTCAGCAGATGACCGGGCACCTTGAGCTTGCCCACGTCCATGAGCAGCACACCCGTGGCCAGATTCTCCAGCACTTCCTGGGGCAGTCCGATGTGCCGGCCGAATACGGTAGCCAGGATGGAGCTGCGGATGCTGTGACTGTAGCTGTAGCTGTCCTGGTCCTTGAGCCGGGCCAGCCAGACCATGGCATCGGGATTGCGCAATACGCTGTGCACCACGACACTGGCCGCCTTGCGCGCCACGCGCAGATTCACCCCCTTGCCCTCGCGCACATCCTTGAGCAGATGCGCCACGGCCCGGGTGATTTCCTTGTGGTAGGGCGCGGCGGCCGCCACCTCGCGCTTGAGCGGACGCGAAACCTTGTATTCCACGGGCTGGAACTTGCCCAGCGTACCCCGGACCGTCTTCTTCTGCGCGGCGGAGGCACCGCTCGAGCTGCCCTGTTCCGCCGGGCCCGGATCATTCTTGCTCAGGCGACGGTCGACATAAACATGACGGCACCAGATCCGCAGCTTCTCGAGATCGTCCTGCGTACGGATATGGAATCCCTGCAACGGGAAAGGCGTCTCGATCCAGGGTCGATCCAGCTGGGAAACGTACATGCCCAGTTGAAGATCCTGTGTGTTGAATTTTTCTACCTGAACCGCCATGGCGCTCACCGTTCCGGTTAGTACTCTACTACTTTCGTACTAACCATATTAGTAATTGTTTGAGAATGGTGGTGTGAACTGAGTCACATATGCTTATTTTTTGGACAGACGTACAGCATGCCCGATGAGTGGTAGCGCATCACGCCCGGGGCGATTCCAGCCACAATAATCGTCCCCCCGCTGGACAGGCCAGTTCCAGCTCCAGACAGGCCACACTGCCCACGGTAAAAGGATAACGCGATCCGGCGCCCTCCACCAGCCGCCCGGTGAGCAGTGCCACCAGGGGCATGTGGCTGACCAGCACCCAGTTGTCCGCGTCCGGCTGTTGCGCCAGCCACTCCAGGGTCTGATCCACGGGAGCTTCGGGAACCAGCAGATCCTGAACCTCCAGCGGCGGCCGGTCCGACCAGATGCCGGCCACAATGCGAGCCGTCTCCCGGGCCCGGCGCAGGGAACTGCTGACGATGCGCGCGGGTTCGGGCTGGGTGGCGCCCAGACGTGTCCACAATTCCCGCACCTGCCGGGCACCATGATCGGTGAGCGCCCGGTCCGCGTCCGTGGCCGCCTGGTGTTCCGCCTCGCCATGACGCGCGATCCAGAGCCGCATCAGCCGGTCACTCGCTGAAAGGTGAACTCGACATCATGGTTGTGCTCACCCTGCATCAACCCGCTGATCACCGTCTCCAGGGCATAGCCGTGAAAGAGTATGGCTTCCAGCCCGCTCACAATGGGCATGTAAATGTCCAGCTCCCGGGCCCGGCGGGCCACCAGGGTGACCGTATTGATGCCTTCGGCGGTCTGCCCCAGCGCCTCCAGAGCCTCGGACACCGACTGCCCCTGCCCCACGGCCTGCCCAATACGGTAATTGCGCGACAACGGCGAGGAACAGGTCACCACCAGATCCCCTACCCCCGCCAGACCCAGAAAGGTCATGGGGTCGGCCCCCAGGTGACTGGCAAACCGGCTCATCTCCGCCAGGCTGCGGGTAATCAGCAGCGCACGCGTGTTTTCACCCACGCCCAGCGACGAGGCCATGCCCGTGGCAATGGCATAGATGTTCTTCAGGGCACCGCCCAGTTCCACCCCGAAGGGATCCGGACTGTCGTAGACCCGGAAACAGGAACAGGACAACACATCCTGAACCGTGGTGCGCAGGTCCGGATCCTCGCTGGCAATCACGGTCCCCGTAAACTTCTGCTCGACGATTTCCCGGGCCAGATTGGGACCGCTCAATACGCCGGCACGCACATGGGGCCATTCCCGGCGCAGCAGCTGGCTCATCAGCAGAAAGCCGTCCTCGTGAATCCCTTTGGTACAGCTCACTACGGCGGTGTCCGGCGCCACGCTGTCGCGGGACTGCTGCAGAACTTCCGGAAAGGCCTTGCTGGGCACCGCCAGGAAGACCAGCGACGCCCCCACGAGCGCCTCTTCCAGCGACTCCAGCGCCGTCACCGTATCCGGCAGCTCGGCGCCGGGCAGATAGCGGGCATTCTCCCGGTCGGCGTTGATGGCCTCGGCGGTTTCCGGATCCCGTACCCACAAGCGGGTGTCGTGACCGTTGTTCGCCAGGATTGTGGCCAGGGCGGTGCCGAAACTGCCTCCGCCGAGAATGGCCACGGTGTGTCGTTGCTGCGTCATGACTGCCCCGTTGTGGATGGTTCTCTTGCCGATTCAGGAATCCGGTTCCGACATTGCTTCAAACTGATCAATGTCCGAGACATCGTAGTAATAATCCACGGATCCGCCGCCCATGGGCACGGTCAGGGTAATGGTATCCTCGTCCACGGACCTGAGCTTGCCGGTGCGGGCATCGCCGTCCACCTCCGTGATCCGGACCCGGCGGCCTTCCAGCGCACGCAGATCCTCCAGCCGGGGTTCGTCGCCGCCGTCATCGGAAGAGGTTTCATCCGCCGCCGTATCCGTTGAGCTATCCGCTTCCCGATTCCGGGTTTCACTGGCACGCGCACCGGCATTCTCTTCAGCTTCACCGGTATCCAGCACCAAAACCGTGCCGTCGGACAACCGGACCTGTTTGAGCTGATCCTTTTTAACATGATAGCGAACGGTGCCACCACTGAGACTGGTTTCCAGCTCAATGCGGTCGTCTTCCACCTTCTTGAGCGTGCCCTGCTGCAACTTGCCGTCGCGGCGTTCCGTGTGCAGCTGATCGCCCACATAGTCGTCCAGATCGGCAAACCTTATGCGGCGTTGCGCGGGAGAATCAGATGATGACGTCTGTTTGGACTCTTGATCCGTATCGTCGGCGTCATCGGCACCGTCGGCATCATCATCGTCGCCCTTGACCACATCCGTGGTAACGGATTCGCGACGCACTACCCATTCTCCGTGGGAAAACTGCAGCTCCATTTCCTTGCGCTCCACGCCACCGTCATCCAGCTCCACCCGGGCGACCGTGGCGCCCTCGGTACGGCTGCCCTTGATCAGGGTGTTGTCAAAACGAATGCTTTCCACGGCGCCGGAAGGGTACTGATTCATGACGTATCGGCGAGCCACGTATTCCAGGGTGTCCGGATGGGTATAGCCCAGATCCACCTCACCATTGCTGTCGTACCGCAGATGATTGGTATAGGCGACAAATTCGCCGGAGAGAAAACTGCGCGTGGCATCCGGAAGGATCAACTGCAGAAACCCCTTGAGCTGATGCTGATCCAGCGGCGCCAGCTGCAACTCCATGTGATAGCCGCGCCGGATGATTTCGGTTTGCAAACGATCCTGTTCGTCCCGCCAGGACAGATGCACCACGGGCGCAACCGGATCCCCCGGGCGCACGGACACGGTTTCACGTTCGGCCAGCGCGTCGCCATCAATTCTCTCGTCAAGAAAAACGCGTACTTCCAGCTCCGGCAGAAAACCACTGCCCTGACGTGCGCTCAGCATGCCCTCGATCAACTCGACGCGATCATAACGGAAGGCTTCGCCATGAATCCGGCCGGACAGTTCCTCGGCACTATCGTGGCGAATGGCCATCAGGATAGCGTCCGAGGCATTCACGAAGCGGTTCATCTCCACGCGCTTGCTGCCGGCAATAAAGGGTTTGTTGTCCACACCCCAGATCCGTTGCGGATCTTCCAGTATCAGCGGATCCTGCGCCACCGCCACACCGACACCGGCACCAGCCAGGGCCAGCCCCAGCAAGCGCGCCAGTACGAAGAAACGAACGTCGGGCCAGCATTCCCGGGCCGGAACAATACTGGCCAGGGGCATGCACACGGACAGACTCGCCTTGCCCCGCTCACGGAACTTGACGATCAATCCCAGCGAGCCCGCCAGAAACAGCGTCACTCCAATGATCAGCAGCGTTACCGCCATGGGATGCTTCCCCCTGGTTCATTCCCCGGAGCCTCGTCCCGGCCCCGTGCTGTATAATGCCGCGCATTGTCCGCGGACGGAACCGCGCGCTTTCCCCGGACTTTACGGCGAACAGTCGGGTGAAAGCACGCGTGCTCCGTGGCTCAACAGCGCTGCGGTCACTGTACAAAGGCCGGACACCGGTTTCCAGCCAAGAAACCACAGGGGAGAGTTCACAATTGCCCGGTCCCGATCGCCATCACATTTCGCTCGGGCTGTTCTACGGCCTGGCCACGCCCGTGGTGGCGAGCACCGCCACAGCGGCCGTCAAGTCGCTCTCCGCGGACCTTTCCCCCTGGTTCATCGTCTGGGTGCAGTATGGACTCTGTTCGCTGATCATGCTGCCCTGGATCCTGCGCCGGGGCGCGAAGACGCTGTCCAGCCGCCGGGCACCGTTGCTGATCGTGCGTTCGCTGGCCGGCTGGCTGGGCTTTACCACCTATTTTCTGGCGCTGCCGCATATTCCCCTGGTCGATGCCGCCCTGCTGCGCGCGGCCGCGCCGCTATGGGTGCCGCTGATTGTCTGGCTCTGGGTCCGCGAGGCCATTCCCGGCATCCGCTGGATCGGGCTGATCGGGGGCTTTACCGGCATCCTGCTGGTCCTCCAGCCCTCCATGGACGGCATCAACGGCGGTCACCTTCTGGGCGCCATGGCCGGGCTGGCGCTGGCCACCTCCATGGCCACCACGCGCGGACTGTCCACCAGCGAGCCGGCCGCGCGCGTGTTGTGTTACTACTTTCTGATTTCCTTTATCGCCAGCACGCCCATGGGGCTGCTCCATATGGAACCGGTTGTCCTGGAGCAACTGCCGCCGCTGATCTATGTGGGGCTGTCCATCTTTCTCACCATGGTGTTGTACACCCGTGCCTATACGCACGCACCCACCACCGTGGTGGCGCCGCTGAGTTATGTCGCGGTACCCCTGTCGGGCCTGCTGGACTGGTGGTTCTGGCAGACTCTGCCCAATGCCCTGGCAGTGACCGGAGCCCTCGTGGTTATCGGCAGCGGCGTCGTCACCGTTGCCCTGAGTGCCCGCACGCGCAGCGAGCACTGAATCCGCGACGCCCACCACTCATCCTGCGCAGTTGCACGTTTATCGGCGAGCAAAACCGCTAATCGGTAAAAAAGCAAAACCCTTGTTCCGGCCCGGCTGGAACGTTATACAGACAACAGGTTCCGAAACAGCGCGGGCGTTCGGGACCATCGGGTCTGGACTCGCCGAGGGGAGGACTGGTCATGACCGAGCAGCACACCCGCAAAGACCACGAAACAACGGACGATACGCTGGGCAGTGACGAGCTGGAGCTCTTTGACGAATCCGGAGTGGAACCGGACGAGGAAACCGGAGAAGAAAGCCGGGATTTGCGCAATACCCGGCTGGACATGCGCCAGCGGATCGAGGAAAAACTCGAGGAGCGGCGCCTGATGAAGGAACTCAATGAATACGAGTTCTTTGATCTCGACGACGGAGATCGGCTGCATTGAAGGCGCCAGCCGGGTGAAACCACCCGGCTGACACACCGGACGGCATTACCAGCCGGCCGCTTCACGCACCGCTTCCCCGATCAGCGCCGGATTGCGCACCGTTTTCACGCCCGCCGCCTCGAGTGAAGCAAACTTCTCATCCGCTGTACCCTTGCCGCCGGCGATAATGGCGCCCGCATGGCCCATGCGCTTGCCCGGCGGTGCTGTCACGCCGGCGATATAGGACACCACGGGTTTGCTGCAATGGTCCTTGATCCAGGCGGCCGCCTCGTCCTCGGCGGTGCCACCGATCTCGCCCACCATGACAATGGCCTCGGTCTGGTCATCGTCCTCGAGCAGCGACAAGGCCTCGGTAAAGGACATCCCCGGAATGGGATCGCCGCCGATGCCAATGCAGGTGGACTGGCCGAAACCGGCCACCGTGGTCTGGTTCACCGCCTCATAGGTGAGTGTACCCGAGCGCGAAACAATACCCACCTTGCCCGGCATGTGAATATCGCCCGGCATGATGCCGATCTTGCATGCGCCCGGCGTGATGACACCGGGGCAATTGGGCCCCACCACACGCACG
This sequence comes from uncultured Alcanivorax sp., assembly GCA_964532105.1. Classification (GTDB taxonomy): domain Bacteria; phylum Pseudomonadota; class Gammaproteobacteria; order Pseudomonadales; family Alcanivoracaceae; genus SLJS01. The sequence continues at coordinate 8,025 of CAZHGU010000005.1, forward strand.
TCGCTGCGCTGGCTGACGAATTCCTTCACATAGAGCATATCCAGCGCCGGAATGCCTTCGGTGATGCAGACCACCAGCTCGATGCCCGCATCCACCGCTTCCAGAATGGAATCCTTGCACGCCGGCGCGGGCACATAGATCACCGAAGCATTGGCGCCGGTTTCGCGCACGGCCGCTTCGACGGTGTTGAACACGGGCAGGTCCAGATGGGTTTCGCCACCCTTGCCCGGGGTAACACCACCCACCATCTTCGTGCCATACGCCATGGCCTGTTCGGTATGAAAGGTGCCCTGCGCGCCGGTCAGGCCCTGACAGATTACCCGGGTATCCTGGTCGATCAGTACACTCATGCCTGTTCTCCCGCCGCCGCCACGACTTTTTCCGCGGCGTTATCAAAACTTTCAGCGGCAATGATATTCACACCGCTATCGGCCAGCTTGCGCGCGCCCTCGTCCGCGTTGTTGCCCGCCAGGCGCACCACCACCGGCACCTCGACACCCACTTCCTCGACCGCGCCGATAATGCCGTCGGCGATCAGATCGCAACGCACAATACCGCCGAAGATATTGACCAGCACAGCCCGGACCTGATGGTCCGAAAGAATGATCTTGAACGCCTCGGTGACCTTTTCCTTGGTGGCACCGCCGCCCACATCCAGGAAGTTTGCCGGCGCGCCGCCCTTGAGCTTGATCAGATCCATGGTGGCCATGGCCAGGCCGGCACCATTGACCATGCAGCCGATATTGCCTTCCAGGGCTACATAGTTGAGATCCCAGGCGGCCGCTTCGCGCTCACGCTCATCATCCTGGGACGGATCCTCCATTTCCTTGATGTCCGGATGACGGAAAAGCCCGCTACCGTCCACGTTCACCTTGGCATCGAGACACAGCAGATTCCCCTCGCCGGTAATTACCAGCGGATTCACCTCGATCAGGCCCAGATCCTTGTCCTCGAACAGTTGCGCCAGGCCGATGAAGATCTTCACGAACTGCTTGATCTGATCGCCCTTGAGCCCGAGCTGAAAGGCAATACTGCGCCCCTGATAGGGCTGCGGGCCCACCAGCGGATCAACTTCCGCCTTGAGGATCTTTTCGGGGGTTTCCCGGGCGACTTCCTCGATTTCCACACCGCCCTCGGTGGACGCCATGAACACCACCCGACGGGTGGCGCGATCCAGCACCGCGCCCAGATACAGCTCGTCGGCAATATCCGTGGCCGTTTCCACCAGGATGCGATGAATGGGTTGGCCGTGCTCGTCCGTCTGGAAGGTTACCAGCCGCTGGCCCAGCCACTTGCGGGCGAACTCCGATGCTTCTTCCGGCGAGTTGACCAGTTCCACGCCCCCGGCCTTGCCGCGTCCGCCGGCGTGCACCTGGGTTTTCACCACCCATTTGTCGCCGCCGATCTCGCGCGCCTTTTCCGCGACCTGTTCCGGTGTCTCGCAGGCGAAGCCTTCCGATACCGGCAGGCCATAACGGGCAAAAAGCGATTTTGCCTGATACTCATGCAGATTCATGATGTTTTCCGTTTCAGCCTCTACAGAAACGGCCCGGCATGGCCGGGCCCCGTGTTCTCAAACGACCCCGCGGGCCGGTTATTTCTTGCGGCGCGGCCGGTTGACCGCGTGAATGGCTTTCTGGTCCGCGGACAGCGCGGCCTCGTGCACGGTCTCGGACAGGGACGGATGACTGAAGACCATCAGTTGCAGGTCTTCCATGGTGCCGCCGAACTCCATGGCAATGACGCCCTGCTGAATCAGCTCCGAGGCCTGGGGGCCCACAATGTGCATGCCCAGAATGCGATCGGTGTTTTCATCCGCCACGAACTTGACCAGCCCGCCGGAATCACCGGCCGCCAGAGCCCGGCCGTTGGTGGCGAAGGCCACCATGCCGGTCTTGTAGGCATCGCCGGCCGCCTTGGCTTCTTCTTCGGTCTTGCCGATCCAGGCCACCTCGGGATGGGTATAGATGACCGAGGGAATGGTTTCATAGTTCACCCGGGTGTGCTCGCCGCCGATCACCTCGGCCACCATGGAGCCTTCTTCGATGGCCTTGTGCGCCAGTGCCGGGCCGCGCACGATATCGCCGATGGCATAGACTCCGGGCACATCCGTGCGGCACTGGCTGTCCACGTCGATGAAACCGCGTTCGTCCAGGGTAATGCCGGCATCACCGGAAACCAGATGATCGGTGCAGGGCGCGCGGCCCACGGCCACGATCAACCGATCAAAGGTCTCCTGATGATCGCCGTTCTTGTCCGAGAAACTGACCGTGGCTTTCTTCTGTTTTACCTCGGTGCCGGTCACCCGGGCACCCAGGCGGATATCCAGGCCCTGTTTCTTCAGATGCTTCTGGGTTTCCTTGGCCACGGCGCGATCCACCATGGGCAGCATGGTATCCACCGCTTCCAGCACCGTAACCTCGGAGCCCAGCCGCGCCCAGACACTGCCCAGTTCCAGTCCGATGATGCCCGCGCCGATCACGCCCAGGCGTTTGGGTACGGAATCGAATTCCAGCGCCCCGGTGGAGGTCACCACCACATCCTCGTGCAGTTCCGCCACGGGCAACTGAATGGGCTCCGAACCGGAAGCCAGAATCACATGCTGCGCCTGCAGCGTCTGCTTTTCGCCTTCAGCGGGCGCAAATTCCACCTTCTTTCCGGCCTGCAATCGGCCCGCGCCCTGTAGCCAGGTCACATTGTTCGCCTTGAACAGCTGCTCCACGCCGCCGGTTAGCTGGGCTACAATCTCGTCCTTGCGTTTGTGCATCTGCTTGAGATCCAGTTTGGGCTGATTCTGGTTGAGCTTGATGCCGTGCTCGCCCAGGGATTCCTTCGCCTCGTAGAACTTCCAGGACGAGTCCAGCAGCGCCTTGGAAGGGATGCAGCCCACATTCAGACAGGTCCCGCCCAGCGCGGGCTTGTCCCGGTGCGTGCGCTTTTCGATGCAGGCAACACTGAACCCCTGCTGCGCGGCGCGGATGGCGGCCACATAACCGCCCGGTCCGCCGCCGATTACAATCACATCGTAGTTGTCCGCCATGAGTCGTTTCCCGATTCCGCCTAGATATCCAGCAGCAGACGTGCCGGATCCTCAATGAATTGCTTGATGTTGACCAGGAACTGCACCGCTTCCTTGCCGTCGATCAACCGGTGATCATAGGACATGGCCAGATACATCATGGGCCGGATCACCACTTCGCCGTTTACAGCCACGGGCCGTTCCTCGATCTTGTGCATGCCCAGAATGCCGGTCTGCGGCGGATTGATAATGGGCGTGGACAACAGTGAACCGAAGACCCCGCCGTTGGAAATGGTAAAGGTGCCGCCGGTCATCTCCTCAATGGAGAGCTTGCCCTCCTGAGCCTTCTTGCCCTGTTCGATGATCTGCGATTCCACCTCCGCCAGACCTTTCTGATCGGCATCGCGGATAATGGGGACCACCAGCCCCCGATCCGTGGACACGGCCACGCCGATATCGTAATAGCCGTGATAGACGATATCGTCGCCGTCAATGGAGGCATTGACGGCCGGAAAACGCTTGAGCGCTTCCACCACGGCGCGCACGTAAAAGCCCATGAATCCGAGCTTTACGCCATGGGTTTTCTCGAACGCTTCCTTGTAATTGCTGCGCATGTCCATGATCGGCTTCATGTTGACCTCGTTGAAGGTGGTCAACATGGCCGAATTCTGCTGGGCATCCACCAGGCGTTCCGCAATGCGCTTGCGCAGCCGCGTCATGGGGACCCGGCGTTCCTCGCGCTCGCCCGGCACCGCCGGTACGGCCGCGTGGCCCGGCTGCTGGGGAGCGCTGGGCGCGGGCTCTTCCTTGCGCGCCTGTTCGTCCTGCTTGTGCGCGATCCACTGCTGCACGTCTTCCTTGGTGATACGTCCACCCGGGCCGGTGCCCCGGATCTTCGACGCATCCAGACCATGCTCACTGATCAGCTTGCGCACCGCCGGCCCCATGGTGGCCTCGTCCGCCTGGGCCAGGCTGGTATCAGCCTGTTGCGATTGTGCCTGCGCCGGCTCGGACTTTGCTTCGGGTTCCGGTTCCGGTTTCGGCTCGGGTTCGGATTTCGGCTCCTCGGCTTTCTCCTGCTCCGCTTCGGCTGCGGGCGCTTCGGCCGGTTCTTCCGTCTTGTCCGCCTCGCCGGCGTCGCCTGAAGCGGCCACGGCTCCTTCTTCCAGCGTACCCAACACCTCCTGGCTTGCCACTACTTCGCCTTCCGGCTTGAGGATCTTGCCGATGGTGCCGTCCGCGGGTGCGACCACTTCCAGCACCACCTTGTCGGTTTCAATATCGACGATCAGCTCGTCGCGTTTGACGGCTTCCCCTTCCTTCTTGTGCCAGGTAGCGACCGTGCCGTCCTCGACGGATTCGGGAAACTGGGGTGCCTTGATATCGGTTGCCATGATCAGCCCTTGATTTTCCGTATTTCGTTACAGTCAGGACCCCGAGCGGGTCTCGTCCACCGTGAACGCATCCTCCACCAGCGCCTGCTGCTGTTCCACGTGCAGGGTCATGGAGCCGCCCGCCGGCGCCGCGGCGGGCGGACGACCGGCGAAATGGAGAGGCCTCCCGGGATTGATCTCGCGCAGCACATTGCGCATGTGATGCTGGCTGGTGTACCAGGCGCCCTGATTCATGGGCTCTTCCTGACACCAGACGGCGGTGTCCAGATTCGGATAGGCCTGCAACGCTTCCCGCAGCCGTGTCTCCGGGAACGGATACAGTTGCTCGATGCGTACCAGCAGCGTATCCGTAATATCATCGGAGTCGCGCTTTTCCTGCAGATCATAAAAGACCTTGCCGCTGCACAGGATAACCCGGCGCATCTGTTCCGGCGAAACACCGTTGTGATCGCACAACACGGTCTGGAAACGTCCCTTCGACAGATCGTCCAGAGAGGAGGTGGCCTTTTTCGCGCGCAGCAGACTCTTGGGCGTCATCACCACCAGCGGCTTGCGCAGCGGACGGATCGCCTGACGACGCAATAGATGAAACATCTGTGCCGGCGTGGTAGGCACACAGACCTGCATGTTGTGCTCCGCGCTCAGCTGCAGAAAACGCTCCAGCCGCGCGGACGAATGCTCCGGCCCCTGCCCTTCATAGCCGTGTGGCAGCAACAGCGTCAGCCCGCAGACACGCCCCCACTTGGCCTCCCCCGAGGAAATGAACTGATCGATCACCACCTGGGCGCCGTTGCAGAAGTCGCCGAATTGCGCCTCCCAGATGATAAGCGCATTGGGCGTGGTGGTAGCATAACCGTATTCAAAGCCCACCACGGCTTCCTCGGAGAGCAGCGAGTCGTAAATCTCGACACGTGCCTGTTCCGGGGCCACGTTCGCCAGGGGCATGTATTCCGAGCCGTCCTTCTGGTTGTGCAGCACGGCGTGACGGTGCGAAAAGGTACCGCGCCGGGAATCCTGGCCGGTCAGCCGCACCATGATGCCCTGATCCAGCAGGGTGGCGTAGGCCAGGTTTTCGGCATAGCCCCAGTTCACGGGCAATGCCCCGGCGGTCATCTTGCGCCGGTCTTCCAGGATTTTCTTCACCTGACGCTGCGGCACGAAGCCTTCCGGGATCTGGTCGATGCGTCCGGCCAGCTCCTGCATGTAATCGAGTTCTATGCTGGTGTCCCAGTCATCGACCACGTCATGGCCGATATAGGGCGTCCAGTCCACGAACAATTCGGTGCTGGGCTGTTTGACCAGGCTTCTCACCACATGGTCGCCCTCGTCGAGCATGCGGCGGTATTCCTCCACCTGCTGCTCGCCTTCCTTTTCGGTGACCACCTGCTCTTCGATCAGGCGCTGCAGATAGAGGGTACGCGCCGACGGATGATTCTTGATCTTCTGGTACATGGTGGGCTGGGTCGCCGAGGGTTCATCCGCCTCGTTGTGCCCCGCGCGCCGATAGCAGACCAGATCGATCACCACATCCTTCTTGAACTGCATGCGGTAATCCACCGCCAGCTGGGTGACAAAGAACACCGCTTCCGGGTCGTCCGAGTTCACATGGAAAATGGGCGCCTGCACCATGCGTGCCACATCCGTGCAGTATTCGGTGGACCGGGCATCCTCACGCCGGCTGGTGGTAAAGCCGATCTGGTTGTTGAGAATGATATGGACGGTACCGCCGGTCTGGTAGCCGCGCGTCTGCGACATCTGGAAGGTTTCCATGACCACGCCCTGACCGGCGAAAGAAGCGTCGCCGTGAATCAGCAGCGGCACCACCTTATCGCCCTCGTCATCATCGCGCCGGTCCTGGCGCGCGCGCACCGAACCTTCCACCACCGGCGAGACGATCTCCAGATGGGAGGGATTGAACGCCAGCGCGAGATGCACCTCGCCGCCCGGTGTCTGCACATTGGAGGAAAAGCCCTGGTGATATTTCACATCCCCGGAGCCATCCTCGTTGACCATCTTGCCTTCGAATTCACCGAAGACGTCACTGGGGCTCTTGCCCAGGGTATTGACCAGCACATTCAGCCGGCCCCGGTGAGCCATACCGATCACCATTTCCTTGGAGCCGTAACTGCCCACGCGCTGGATCATTTCGTCCACCAGCGGAATCATGGACTCGCCACCCTCCAGACCGAAGCGCTTCGTGCCCGGATACAGCCCGGCGAGGTATTTCTCCAGGCCCTCGGCGGCCGTCAGACGCTCCAGGATGTGCTTCTTGATCTCGGGGCTGAATTGCGGATGACTGCGCACGGACTCGATGCGCTGCTGGATCCAGCGCTTCTCGGCCGTGTTGACGATATGCATGTAGTCCGCGCCCACCGTGTGGCAGTAGGTGGACTGGAGACAATCCAGGATGTCCTGGAGCGTGGTTTCGGGCTTGCCGATAAACAGATTGCCCGTCTGGAAGACGGTATCCAGATCCGCCTCGCTCAGACCGTGATGGCTCAACTCCAGGTCCGGCACATGCTGGCGCCGCATGATGCCCAGCGGGTCCAGTCGCGCCACCTGATGCCCCCGGTTGCGGTAGGCGGCGATCAGGTGCAGCACCCGCACCTGACGGCGTTCATGTTCGGTGCTGACCGCGCTGGGCCCGAATTTCTGCACCCGGGAGCGGTTTTTCGCCTGGAGGATGAAATACTCGCGCACCGCCTTGTGGGGGACATCCGCCTCCACCTGCTCGTTCTGCGCGGGCAGTTTCTCGAAATAGTTACGCCAGTCCTCCGGCACGGAGTTCGGGTCGGTCAGCCAGGCCTCGTACAGTTCATCGACATAGGCGGCATTCACTCCCGCGATATGGGAGCTCGCCCACTGCCGATACATCGAACTGTCACGCATGATTGCTCTTCCTTCGATGCGGATACACCGTGTTCATTAACGCAAAAAATCGGGTTCCGGGTCCAGCGCCCCGGCCGGACACCGGTACAAAAAAAGCGGCCCCTTCGCCGCTTTTTGATGCACAGGCTTCCGATTGTGGACACCGCCGTCCGCGCGGCCCCGTTGCCGGTCGTCGACGACCGCCTTCGGGACCAGCGGAACCAGCACGGGCGCGACCATGGCTATACCCCTTCCCGGACCAGCATGGACCGGATATGGCCGATCGCGCGCGTGGGATTGAGCCCCTTGGGGCAGACCGCGACACAGTTCATGATGCCCCGGCAGCGGAACAGCGAGAAGGGATCATCCATCTCGGCCAGGCGCTCCTCGGTGGCCTCGTCCCGGCTGTCCGCCAGGAAACGGTACGACTGCAACAGCGCCGCCGGTCCCAGGAATTTCTCCGGATTCCACCAGAAGGAGGGACAGGACGACGAACAGCAGGCACAGAGAATGCACTCATAGAGCCCGTCCAGCTCGGCCCGGTCTTCCGGCGACTGCAACCGTTCCATGGCCGGCCGGGGCCGGTCGTTCTGCAGCCAGGGCTTCACCTTCTCGTACTGGTCGTAGAACATGGTCATGTCCACCACCAGATCCCGCACCACCGGCAAACCCGGCAGCGGGCGGATAATCAGCGGTTTCTTGCCCTCGCGCACACCCGGCGCCACTTCCGACAGCGGCGTGACACAGGCCAGGGTGTTCTTGCCGTTGATATTCATGCCGTCCGAGCCACAGACGCCTTCACGGCAGGAACGGCGGAACGACAGCGTCGGATCCTGTTCCTTGATCCGGGTAATGACGTCCAGAACCATCAGGTCCTGACCGCCCGTGTCGAGCTCGTAATCCTTCATGTACGGCTCGCGGTCGGTCTCCGGATTGTAGCGATAGATACTGACTTTCATGCGAGTATCTCTCCGTCAGTAAGTGCGCATCTTGGGCTGGAAGGTCTCCACGGTCTTCGGCGAGAAGTTCACCTCGCGCTTGCCCAGCTGTTTTTCCCGCGGGTCATAGATGGAGTGGCACAGCCAGTTCTCGTCATCCCGGTCCGGATAGTCGTAGCGCGAATGCGCGCCCCGGCTTTCCGTGCGTTCCGCCGCCGCCACGGCGGTGGCTTCGGCCACTTCCAGCAGATTGTCCAGTTCCAGCGCCTCGATGCGCGCGGTATTGAAGGTGTCGCTCTTGTCCGGCAGATACGCCCGCGAGATGCGCTCGCGCAGATCCGACACCTTGTCCACACCTTCGTCCATCAAGTCGCCCTTGCGGAACACGCCGAAGTGCTGCTGCATGGTGTGCTGCAGCTCCTTGCGCAGATCCGGCACGGGCTCGCCACCGTCCGATTCATTCCAGCGGCGCAGTCGGGAAGTAGCCTGGTCGATATCGTCCTGGGCCGGTTCCGCCTGTTCCATGCCCTGGCGCAGGGCATCCTCGATAAAGAGCCCGGCCGCCCGGCCGAAGACCACCAGATCCAGCAGCGAATTGCCGCCCAGACGGTTGGCGCCATGCACGGAGACACAGGCTACCTCGCCCACCGCGAAGAGTCCGTCAATGACCTCGGTGCTGCCCCCGGCCCCTTCGGACTGGCGCAGGGCCTGGCCGTGAATATTGGTGGGAATACCGCCCATCATGTAGTGGCAGGTGGGCACCACCGGAATGGGTTCTTTCACCGGATCGGTCTGGGCGAAGGTTTCCGCCAGCTCACAGATGCCGGGCAGGCGCGAATGCAGCACCTCTTCACCCAGGTGATCCAGCTTGAGCAGCACATGGTCGCCGTTGGGGCCCACGCCCCGGCCGTCGAGGATCTCCATCATCATGGAGCGCGCCACCACATCGCGCGAGGCGAGATCCTTGGCGTTGGGCGCATAGCGCTCCATGAAACGCTCACCGTCCTTGTTGATGAGATAGCCGCCCTCGCCCCGGCAGCCCTCGGTGACCAGTACCCCGGCACCGGCAATGCCGGTGGGGTGGAACTGCCACATCTCGATATCCTGCACCGGGAAGCCGGCGCGCAGGGTCATGCCCACGCCGTCACCGGTGTTGATGAGCGCATTGGTGGTGGACGAATAGATGCGCCCGGCGCCGCCGGTGGCCAGCACCGTGGCCCGTGCCTTGAAGAACACCGTTTCACCGGTTTCGATGCACACGGCCACCACACCGCAGACCTGCCCGTCGGCGTTGGTCACCAGATCCGAGGCGTACCACTCGCTGTAGATCTGGGTCTCGTTCTTCAGGTTCTGCTGGTACAGGGTATGCAGCAGCGCGTGGCCGGTGCGGTCCGCAGCGGCGCAGGTACGCGCGGCCTGTCCGCCCTCGCCGTAATTCTTCGACTGCCCGCCGAAGGGGCGCTGATAAATCCGGCCGTTTTCAAAACGGGAAAACGGCAGGCCCATGTGGTCCAGCTCATAGACCGCTTCCGGGCCCACGGAACACAGATACTCGAT
>CAZHGU010000006.1:0-17268 GCA_964532105.1 uncultured Alcanivorax sp.
CCGGCTCCAGCCGGGCGTCGGTCAGCAACTGGGGCAGGTCGGTTTCCCCGCCCATCAGAACCCCCAGGCCGCCACCGCCCTTGGCCAAGAGATTACGCAATGCATCCAGGGCCCGGGAGCCCAGGCATTCGCCATTATCCACCACCAGTACCAGGGGCAGGGTTTGCGCGCGCTCGATGAGGGTGGAGAGCAGGTCATCCGGCGCTATATCCAGTGCCCGGACCAGGGCCTGAACCAGGCCGGAAGCGGTGTGGGCCTGACTGGCATCCAGGCGAACCACTTCGGTGTCATCCGACAAACGCACGGCCAGCTCGCCCAGCCATTGCGATACGGCTTCATCCTCGCCCGTGATCAGCGCGAGCTGGCCGCGCAGAACGGTGGCTTGTAGCTGCTCCCGCAACAGCTCGCGATTCAGGTCTTCGTCGCCATAGTCAGCACTCATGACGCTGCCCGCGCCGCGTCCAGAGTGGTCTCCAGGGCTTCCGGATCGAAGTCCGCGGTAACACTGGCTTCACCTATGCCGTTCAGCAGCACCAGGCGCATCCGGCCCCGTTCCACCTTCTTGTCCTGACTCATGTGGGCCCGGAATATTTCCGGAGACAACCGCGGAGGCTGTACGGGCAGACCCACGCCGGCCAGGAGCGCCACAATTCGGTCCCGCTCCCGTCCGATCATACGCCCTTCCCGCACGGACATATCCGCGGCCATGACCATGCCCGCGGCAACCGCCTCGCCGTGCAACCAGCTGTTGTAGCCGGTGGCCGTTTCAATGGCGTGGCCAAAGGTGTGGCCCAGATTCAGCAGGGCACGGTTACCGCTTTCGCGTTCATCCTGAGCCACCACTTCGGCCTTGTTGCGGCAGCTGCGGTAGATGGCCTCGCGCAGCACATCCGGATCCCGTTCGTTGAGTGCTTCGGCCCGGGCCTCCAGCCAGTCGAAGAATTCGCTGTCCCGGATCAGGCCGTACTTGATGACCTCCGCCAGTCCGGCGCGGTATTCACGCACCGGCAGTGTTGCGAGCACCTGAGTGTCGATCACTACGGCCGCCGGCTGATGAAAGGCGCCGATCATGTTCTTGGCGCGCGGGTGATTGACCGCGGTCTTGCCGCCCACCGAGGAGTCGACTTGCGCGAGCAATGTGGTGGGCAACTGGATAAACCGAATGCCGCGCTGATAACAGGCGGCCGCGAAACCGGCCATGTCCCCGACTACGCCGCCGCCCAGGGCGATAATGGTGGAATAACGGTCATGATGGCCGTCCACCAGGGCGTCGAAGATCCTTTCCAGTTCCCGGAGATTCTTGTAGGCCTCGCCGTCCGGCAGTTCCACCAGGTCACACTGAACATGGGCCAGATTCCGCCGCACGGTTTCGAGATAAAGGCCGGACAGGGTGGTGTTGGTCACAATCAGCGCCTGAGCACTGTTGAGATGTTGCGTATACAGACCCTGGTCCAGCAGGCCCTGATCGATGTAAATCGGATAGGACCGCTCGCCCAGCTCCACATTCAGCGTCAGCATTGCGGGCTCCTTGATCGCAAGCCCCATTATCGGCGGGCCTGCAATCCGGTACAAGCCAGGATCTGGTCGGTCACCCGGCGCATATTGCCCGACTCGGTGGATACGACATGATGCGCCACCTCGCGATAGAGCGGGTCGCGACGATCCATGAGCTCCCGCAAACGAGCCTGCGGGTCCGCGGTTTGCAACAGGGGCCGGTTGCGATCACGCCGGGTGCGCGCCATCTGCAGTTCGACAGGCGTATAGAGATACACGACGCGGCCGCGTTCATGCAGCAGCTCACGATTGGATGCCGTCTCCACGACACCGCCTCCCGTAGCCAGCACTACCGGGGACAGCGTGGTCAACTCGTCCACCATGCCCGTTTCGCGTTCACGGAAACCGAACTCGCCCTCCACATCGAAAATCCAGGGGATATCGGCACCGGTGCGATGCTCGATCTCGCTGTCCACATCACGGAAGGGCCAGTCCAGCACCCGGGCGAGGTGGCGCCCCAGGGTGCTTTTGCCCGCACCCATGGGACCCACCAGAAAGAGTCGTTGCCCTGCTTCAGCGGCCACTAGCGGCTGGCGACGGCATCGTCCACCAGGCGCGGCGTGATGAAGACCAGCAACTCCTGTTTGGAATCACTGTTTATCTTGCGGCGGAAGAGGTTGCCGATCCAGGGCAGATCCCCCAGGAAGGGCGTCTTGGTCACCGAACGGGTAACCGAGTGCTGGAAGATGCCGCCGAGCACCACGGTATCGCCGTTACCCACCAGGACCGTGGTCTCCAGCCGGTTGGTATCGATCGCCGGGCCGGCATCGGTATCCTCGCCGCGAGAGTCATTGTTCACCTGAATGTCCATGATGATGTTGCCGTCGGGCGTAATCTGGGGCGTCGCCTCAAGCCGCAACTCCGCCTCCTGGAACTCTACCGCCGTGGCACCGGCATTGGTGGCCTGCTCAAAGGGAATCTGCTGACCGGACGCAATAATGGCGGACTGCTGATCGGCGGTGAGCACCTTGGGCGAGGCTACGATCTCGCTCCTGCCCTCGGACTCCAGAGCCGACAGCTCCAGCTCCAGGATGCCCGAATCGAGCCCCACCAGACCCAGCGAGAACCGGCTGGCGTTGCTGGAGTCAACCCCGAGATCAACTGCCAAATCGTTCGGCTGCGTTACTTCAATATCATCATTATTGAGCACTCCGATGCCGAAATCCATCGTCTGGCTTGCCCGTCCTGTTCCCACCAGGGTTCTTCCGTCCTCGGCCAGCCGGTCGCCCTGGAAGGCCAGTCCCCCCCAGCGGACGCCGATCTGATCCGAAACATCGTCACTGGCCACCACAATACGTGCTTCAATCAGCACCTGCTGAACCGGAATGTCCAGAGTGGCGATCAGATCCTGAATGTCCGCGAGCTGCTGCTCGGTATCCTGAACCACCAGGGTATTGGTGCGCTCGTCCACGGTAACCGAGCCCCGCTCGCTCAACAGGGAACCTTCCTCCTTGATCAAACTTTCCAGATCCGCGGCCTTGGCGTAATTGATCCGGATATAACGTGTGCGCAGCGGCGCCAGGGCCTGCTTCTTCTTGCGGTTTTCCAGCTCCATCTGCTCACGCTGGGCGATCTCTTCCGCCGGCGCCACCAGCAGCACATTGCCCACCTTGCGCTTGTCCAGCCCCTTGGTCTTGAGAATCAGATCCAGCGCCTGATCCCAGGGCACATCCTGCAGCCGCAACGTAATGGTGCCGGTAACCGTGTCCGAAGCAACCAGGTTCAAATCCGTGAAGTCCGCGATCAGCTGCAGTACCGAACGGACCTCGATATCCTGGAAGTTCAGCGAGAGCTTCTCACCGGTATACTGGAACTCCTGATCCCCGCTGCCCTTCTTGTCTTCCTCGGTGACTTCCTTGACGTTGATCGTGAAATTCCGATCCGCCTGATAGGCCAGATACTCCCATTCCCCTTCGGGATCAATGGTCATGACCGTGGAATCGCCATCCTTTTCGGTATTGATAAATTGAACCGGAGTACCAAAGTCCGTGACATCAAGACGACGACGCAGCTTTTCGGGCGTTTCCACGTTGGGGAAGCGCGCGATGATATTACCGCCCTCCTTTTGCACTTCCACAGAGGCATTGCGGCTCGGCAGGGTCACCACCACCTCGCCGCCACCGTCCGTTCCCCGGCGGAAATCAATATCCTGAAGAGCATTCACTCCCGGCGCACTATCCTGCTCACCTTCCGGGCTCGCCTGAGAGTCCTGATCAGCGGACTGCTCCGACGAGGATTCCTGGGCGAAGGTGGCCTGCGAACCCTGCTGGCCGCCCAGCGTGATCCGCACTTCCTGGCCTTCGACACTGGTCTCGTAATTGGTCAGACGAGATTGATTGATAATCAGGCGCGTCCGCCCCTGGGATTCCACCAGCGCGAGACTCTGCGTATTGTTGCTTGCCGAACCGAGATCATGGTGCGTTTGATCCACGCCCAGTTGCGCGCCGCTGAAATCCAGTGAAATCCGGGCCGGTTTCTCAATGGTATAGCCTTCCGGTTCCGGCGGCTCGCCATCGAAGGACAGCCGGACTTCCATCTGATTTTCCGGCAAGGAGGTATAATCCACACCGGTCAGCGTGGCCGCCTGAGCCAGGGATCCGGCCAGTAGCACCCAACCCCCGACCAGGACAGCCAATCGCCTGGTCCAGTTCTGCTTTGTTGTTTTCTGCGCGTTTGTCATGGCGGGTATCCCCAGCTCGCTTTACTCTTCCAGCCTGATGGTTCTGGGCCGTTTCACCCAGCCGTCTTCGCCATCAGGCACGATTTCCCGGATTTCGATTCTGGATCCGGTCACCTCGGTGACCTTGCCGTGGTTCTTGCCCATGTAATCGCCTTCAACCACACGGTTGACAGTGCCGCCGGGATCCTTCACCAGCGCCTCCAGCGGCTGATTCGGCCTTGTAATGGTGCCGACCATCTGCAACGTCTCCAGGGAAAACTGTTCCAGATATTCCTTGGACCGCGCGAAATCGGGCTCCACCTGTTGGCCATCCGGAGCGTCATCTTCTTCCTCTTCCTCTTCTTCCCGCGACGGAGTAAAAGGCGAACGCAACCGGTGTGCGGAATAGGAAAAGGTCGCTATGGGCTTGAATTCCGGCGGCGGCTCGATCCGGCCACGCGGCCGCGATTCAATTTCTTCCAGCTTGTTCTTGAGCTGTTCCATTTCGGAACCATCACTGCAGCCGGCCAGGGGAAACACCATGGACAGCAGCGCGAGGGGGATGAATACAGTCCTGGTCATTATCATCACGCTCCCCCTATTGTCCATTTCCGCCGGACTGCCCGTCCGGGCCGCTGGCGTAACGATAGGTCTTGGCGGTAACCGTCATCTGCAACAGCCCTCCGGGCCGACCGTCGCTGCCTTCCGCGGGCGTAATCTCGAAGTCATGCAACGTCACAATACGCGGCAAGGCCGCCACGCCACTGACGAAAGAACCGAAGCCATGATAGTCACCGCGAACGTCGATATTGATGGGCAGTTCCGCATAGAACTCCTTTTCCCGCTCCTGGGCCAGTGAGATCTCCTGGAACTCCAGCCCGCTTCCGAGACCGGTATGGGTAATGTCCTCCAGCAGACCCGGCACTTCCGTATCCTTGGGCAATTGCTGAAGCAAAGAGCCGAAGGACTCTTCCATTTCGGCCAGCTGCTTCTTGTATTCATCCAGATTCTTGGCCTTGAACGACTTCTCCTCGAACTCCTCCATCAGTTCACTTTGTTCACTTTGGAGGCGCTGAAGCTCTTCATTGGCGGGCTTGATCGTGAAGAAATAGCCGCCGGCAATCACCAGCGCGAACAGCAGGATCGCCATGGCGACCTTCACCGCTATCGGCCAGGAGCCCACATTCTCGAAATCCAGATTCTGGAGGTTATCAATCAGATCCTGGACATCCAGATTCTTGAGTTCATCGAATGTCATGACTGCCCTCCGTCCTGGCCACCCTCACCGGACTCACCCTGTTCTCGGGGATTGGCCTGACTGACCGTCAGCGAGAACTGGTTCCGCTGTTCACCGTCTTCGGCATCATCCTGATCACCCTGCTGATCCTCCTCGGCGCTGACATTCTGCAGGTTGGGCTCTTCAAACCACCGGGACTCCTCCAGGTTGCGCATCAGCCGCGAAATCCGGTTGTTGGACTCGGACACACCGGAAATACTGAATTGCTTGCCGGTGCGTTCAACACTGGTGTAATAGACGCCTTCGGGCAGGGTTTTCACCAACCGGTCGAACAGATAGACAATGGTCGGGCGATTGCCCTGGAGCTCCTGAATGACCTTCATGCGCTCGACCAGCTCGGAGCGGCGTTCTTCCAGTTTTTCAATTTCCGCGATCTTGTCGTCGAGTTTGCTGATCTGTTCTTCGACATAGGCGTTACGACGTTCCTGTCCCTCCACGCGCGCGGATACCGCCGAATTCCAGAAAAACCAGATGGCCGCACCCAGAATCGCCGCCAGCACAAGCTGCAGAATGAATTCCCGTTGTAGCCGCTTGCGCCGCCACTCGCGCCACGGCAGGAGGTTGATTCTTGTTGTCATTGCTCAAAGCTCCTCAACGCCAGGCCGCACGCGATCATCAGGGCAGGCGCGTCGCCGGCAATGGCATTGGCATTCACCTTGTTGGCCAGGGTCATATCCGTGAATGGATTGGCCACGGAACAGGGCGCCCCCACTTTCTCCTCGACCAGCTCCGCCAGCCCTTCAATGGCGGCCGAGCCGCCGGCGAGAAGAATATAATCGACTTCGTTGAACTGCGTGGATCCGTAGAAAAACTGCAGTGAACGATTCACCTGCTGCACCACTGCGTCCTTGAAGGGTTGCAGCACCTCGCTTTCATAATCATCGGGCAACTCGCCGGTTTTCTTGGCCAGGCCCGCTTCGTCCATGGAAATGCCGTAACGGCGCTGGATTTCCTCGGTCAGCTGCTTGCCCCCGAACAGCTGCTCGCGCGTATAGACCGTGCGACCCTGGTGCAGCACATTCAGCGTGGTCATGGTGGCGCCGATATCGAATACCGCCACGGTCTCCAGTTCACCGGAATCGGGCAACTGGGGCAGCACCAGCTGGAAAGCGCGCTCCATGGCATAGGCTTCCACATCCACCACGGCCGCCTGCAAACCACCGATTTCCAGCGCGTCCGTGCGCATTTCCACGTTTTCCGTGCGCGAGGCGGCCAGCAGCACTTCGGCGCGTTCCGGGTTGTCTTCCACCGGCCCCATGACCTCGAAGTCCATGCGTACTTCGTCCAGCGGAAAGGGGATATACTGATCCGCGTCGGCACGGAGCTGGCGCTCCATCTCGTCGTCATTCAGGGAAGCGTCCATCTCGATGACCTTGGTGATCACCGCCGAACCCGCCACGGCTACCGCCGCCTGCTTGGTGCCGGGCCGGGCGCGCCCCACCAGCCGGGCCATGGCATCCCCCACGCCCTCGACGTCGGCGATGTTCTTTTCCACCACGGCGTTGGCCGGCAGGGGCTCTACGCCGTAGCTTTCCACCCGGTAGCGGTCACCCGATTTCGACAGTTCCAGCAGCTTGACCGCCGTGGAGCTGATATCGATGCCCAGGAGCATCTGGGCTTTTTTTCCGAGGAAGGGCAGCACTGTCTCGATCCCGTCAGCTTGTTATTTAATCGTTTTTCCCGCAGAAATATACACTTACAGCATATTTATGTCTAACCACTTTAGGTATCACTTTTAACAGAAAGGGGGTTAGATCACAACTGTGTTTCCGACGTATAATACGATTTTCCGTGGCGCCCGTCCCGGGTGTCGCCGTTTTTCCCTGAAATGGCCTTCAAAATCATGCGCTTACGTCGCCCCTGGCTCAAGGTTCTGGCCTGGCTCACCGGTGCCGGCCTGACCACCGGCCTGATGCTGCTTGCCGCAAGCTACCTCTATCTGGCCCCGGGACTGCCCCCCGCAGCCGAGTTGCGCCAGGTCGATTTCCAGATCCCCCTGCGAATCTACAGCACCGAAGGGTCGCTGATCGGCGAGTTCGGCGAGCAGCGCCGCTCGCCGGTGAGCTACGAAGAACTGCCGCCGCTGTTCGTGCAGGCCGTGCTCTCCGCCGAGGACGAGCGCTTTTTCGGACACCGGGGCGTGGATGTGGCCGGACTGCTGCGCGCCACCCTGGAACTGCTGCGCTACCAGGAGATCCGCTCCGGCGGCTCCACCATCACCATGCAGGTGGCGCGTAATTTCTTCCTGTCCCGGGATCAGCGCTTTCTGCGCAAGTTCAACGAGATCGTGCTGGCCATGCAGATCGAGAATCTGCTGTCCAAGGAAGAAATTCTGGAACTCTACCTCAACAAGATCTACCTGGGGCACCGCAGCTATGGCGCCGAGGCCGCCGCCCGGGTCTATTACGGCCGCTCCATCGACGAACTGGAACTTCCGCAATGGGCTATGATCGCGGGCCTGCCCAAGGCACCCTCCGCCTACAATCCCATCAGCAATCCCGAACGGGCCCGTCAACGCCGGGACTGGATCCTGAACCGTATGCACGACAACGGCGCTATCACTGAAGAGCAGCTCCAGAGCGCCCGGGCGGCGGAAATCACCGCCGACTACCATGGCCCCACGCCCGATCTGGAAGCCAGTTACTTCGCTGAAATGGTGCGCCGGGAAGTGGTGGAACGCTACGGCACCGCTGCCTATACCCGAGGCATGCGGGTCTACACCACCCTGGAAGACGAACGTCAACAGGCGGGCGTGCAGGCATTGCGCGCCGGATTGCACCAGTATGACGAGCGTCACGGCTGGCGTGGCCCCGAGGACACCGTTGAGGTGGACGGCCTGCCGGAGCTGCCGTCACCGGATCCGGAACAGGACACTACGGCGTCCGGGGAAGCCGCTGAAAAGGCGGAGCAGGATCCGGAAACCGGAGAAAACGAAAGCGAAACGGAACCAGTAGAACAGTGGGCGAACAAACTGGACGCCTATACCACCTTCGGCAGACTCCAGCCCGCCCTGGTCGCCCGGGTGGAAGACGAGCACGCGCGGCTGGTCCTGCCCGATGCGGAGCAGGTCAGACTGCCCATGAGCCGGATGGAATGGGCCCGCCCCTATCAGGACATTGATACCGTGGGCGACCCGCCGGAAGAACCCGCGGATGTACTCGCGGTGGGCGATATCGTGCGCCTGCGTCCGGTGGACCCCGACAGTGGCCCGCCCTGGCGTCTGGCCCAGATGCCCCGTGCCCAGGGAGCACTGATTTCCCTGGATCCGAACGACGGCTCTGTCCGCACGTTGCAGGGCGGCTACAGTTTCGGCTACTCCAACTACAACCGGGTGACCCAGAGCCGCCGCCAGGTCGGTTCCGCCTTCAAGCCCTTCATTTACACCGCGGCGCTGGAAAACGGGTTGACCCCCGCCACCATGATCAATGACGCGCCCATCGTCTTCGAGGACAAGGAGCTGGAAACCGTGTGGCGGCCCACGGGCGCCGGCAGCCGCTTTTTCGGCCCCACCCGCTTGCGTGAGGGGCTCTACCGCTCGCTCAACCTGGTCTCCATCCGGGTGCTGCAACAGATCGGTATCGATAACGCGCTGGACACACTGGAGCGCATGGGCCTGCCCACGGAACGCTTCCCCGAGGATCTGTCCCTGGCGCTGGGCAGCGCCAGCCTGACGCCCATGGAACTGGCCACCGCCTACAATATCTTCGCCAATGGCGGTTACCGGGTGGAACCCTGGTTCATTGAACGCATCGAGAACGACGACGGCGAAGTGATTCAGCGAGCGCCGGCCCGGCTGCTGTGTGACGACAAGGAGGACGAGGAGGATGCGTGCCGGCTCGTCCATGGCAGCCGGGATAAAGGCGGCGAACTCGACTATCCGCTCGTGCCCATCCGCTACGAGCGTGTACTGGATGAGCGCACCGCCTGGCTGATGCATTCCATCCTGCGCGATGTGGTCAAACGGGGCACGGGGCGGCGCGCCAACGCCCTGGGCCGCGCGGATATCGCGGGCAAGACCGGCACCACCAATGACCAGGTGGATGCCTGGTTCTCCGGCTACATGCCCGAACTGGTGGCGACCGCCTGGATCGGCTTCGACAACCCGTCCAGCCTGGGCGCCGGTGAATACGGCGGCCGGGCCGCGCTCCCCATCTGGATGGCCTACATGAAGGAAGCGCTCCAGGGCGTGCCCGAACAGCAGCCGGCCCAGCCGAGCGGGATCGTGTCGGTACGCATCAACCCGGACAACGGCAAGCGCGCGCGCTCCGGCAACGACAAGGCGATCTTCGAGTATTTCCGCGAGGGCAATCTGCCGGAACGGGAGGAAAGCAGCAGCTCGCAGCCGGAAGGCGGCGAAGCCGGGCCCGAACACCTGTTCTAAAAAGTAGCAAGTAGCAAGACTACAACAGCATGTTTCGACGGTTCAGGCCGTCAAGGAGCACGCAGGAGTTTATCGAAGTCCGACTCCGGATGCCCATCCTTGTTGCTTGCTACTTTCGGCTTTACCCGAGCTCGGGGAAGATGTCGTCCACCGAGTTCAATGGGTAATGCTCGGGGTAGCCCCGCCGGGCCACGCCGCTGTCCACGGCGGCGCGCGCCACGGCGGCGGACACCCGGCCCAGCAGGCGCGGATCATTGGGCTTGGGAATGATGTAATCCGGGCCGAAAGTAAGCGGCTCGCCATCATAGGCCTGAAGCACCACCTCGGGCACGGACTCGCGCACCAGTGCGGCAATGGCGTCCACCGCCGCGATCTTCATGGCCTCGTTGATGGCCGTGGAGCGCACATCCAGCGCGCCCCGGAAGATATAGGGAAAGCCCAGCACATTGTTCACCTGGTTGGGAAAATCCGAGCGCCCGGTGGCGATAATCAGATCATCGCGCACCTCGCGCGCTTTTGAGGGCTGGATTTCCGGGTCCGGATTGGCCAGCGCGAAGATGATCGGCCGCGGCGCCATGCTGCGCACCATCTCCGGCGTGAGCATGTCCGGCCCGGACACCCCGATGAAGATATCGGCGCCGCTCATGGCGTCTTCCAGGGTGCGCTTGTCGGTGTCATTGGCCAGCGCCGCCTTGTACTGATTGAGATCATCCCGGCGGCTGTGGATCACACCCTTGCTGTCCAGCACCAGGATGTTTTCCTTGCGCACGCCCATTTCCACCAGCAGGCGCACCGAGGCCACCCCGGCCGCGCCGGCGCCCACACAGACCACGCGCACGTCCTCGATACGCTTGTCCTGCAATTCCAGGGCATTGCGCACGCCCGCGCCCACCACAATGGCGGTGCCGTGCTGATCATCGTGAAAGACCGGCACGTCACAGCGCTCCTTGAGCACGCGTTCGATCTCGAAGCACTCGGGCGCGCGGATGTCCTCCAGGTTGATGCCGCCGAAGGTCTTGTGAATGCGCACCACGGTATCGATGAAAGTGTGCGGCTCGTCCGCGTCCACCTCGATATCGAAGACATCAATGCCGGCGAAGGTCTTGAACAGGATCCCCTTGCCTTCCATGACCGGCTTGGACGCGAGCGCGCCCAGCTGTCCCAGTCCCAGCACAGCGCTGCCATTGCTGATCACCGCCACCAGGTTGCCCTTGGCGGTGTAGCGGTAGGCGAGCTCCGGGTTCCGGGCGATTTCGCGCACGGGCTCGGCCACGCCCGGACTATAGGCCAGGGTCAGATCCCGGCTGGTCTGCGCCGGCGTAGTGACCTCGACACTGATCTTGCCGGGACGTTGCCCGGCGTGATAATCCAGCGCCGCTTGCTTGAAGTCATCGGACATGGAGCCTGTCTCCCTTGCGCCCCGCGGGGGCTATACACGCTGTTGCCGGGCCCTGAAACGAGGAAAGCACCCGGATGGGTGCTTTCTCACAATAACGCGCAGCCGGCCCGGCTGCCGATCGCCGCGCTCAGCCGCCTTTCTTCTTGGTGCTGACCGCGCCGAAACGCTGCTTGAACTTGTCGATCTGGCCGCCACTGTCGCGCACCTTCTGGGTACCCGTATAAAACGGATGACAGGCGGAGCACACATCCACATGAATGTCCTGCTCCAGTGTGGAACGCGTCTCGATGGTGTTGCCGCAACTGCACTGGATGGTTACGGCCTGATACTGGGGATGAATCTCGGCTTTCATGGCTCGACTCCTGTACTGTTGCCACCCGATCCCGGACGTCGGGCACAACACGAATGACTTGCGCCGGGCGAAACGAATCGCGAATCATATCACCTTCGCATGCACGCGCAAGCCACGGGAGCCCCTTTTTGCCCTCATCCACCGTACTCAAGGTGGCCGTGCCGGTCCCTTTGTACCAATTGTTCGACTATCTGGCCCCGGAATCCGGCCCCGTGCCGGCCCCGGGCTGCCGCTGCGAGGTGGATTTCGGCAACCGGCGCCTGATCGGCGTGGTCTGGGGCCAGGGCCCGGCCGCCACGGACGTCTCGCCCCGGCCCATCCGGCGGCTCATCGACGACGACCCCGTGCTGGATGCGGATCTGCGGGGGCTGTGCCAGCGCGCGGCGGATTACTACCACCACCCCATCGGCGAGACCCTGCACACCGCCCTGCCCGCCGCCCTGCGCCGGGGCGAGGCCGCACACTGGCCCGGCGAGCAGGTCTGGCAGCTCACCAGCCGGGGCCGCCACGCCGATCCGGCCAAGCTCACGCGCGCGCCCCGTCAGCGCCAGGCGCTGGAAACCCTGGCCGAACACCCGCGCGGCCTGACCGGCGCCATGCTGGGCGCGCTGGGCATTACCCGTCAGCCGCTGCAGGCGCTGGAGAAAAAGGGCTGGACCCGGCTGGTCAGCCGCGAGCCCGACGACCACGAACGCCCCGCCTCGCTGCTGCGCGAGGTGCCGCTGACGCCGGAACCGGAACAGGAAGGCGCCATTCACGCGCTGTGCGAGGCCCGGGGCTTCGCGCCCGTGCTGCTCGACGGGGTCACCGGCAGCGGCAAGACCGAGGTCTATCTGCAGGCCATGGAGCACCAGCTGCGCCAGGGCCGCCAGGTGCTGGTGCTGGTGCCGGAAATCGGGCTCACCCCCCAGACCATTCAACGCTTCCGGGCGCGTTTTACCGTACCGGTGCGGGTGCTGCATTCGGGGCTCACGGACCGCGAGCGCCTGCAGACCTGGGTGGAAGCACGCGAGGGCCGCGCCGAGATCATTCTGGGCACGCGCTCGGCCATCTTCACGCCCCTGGCGCGCCCCGGGCTGATCATTATCGACGAGGCCCATGACGGCTCCTTCAAACAGCAGGAAGGACTGCGCTATTCCGCCCGGGATCTGGCGGTCTGGCGCGCCCGGCTGCTGGACATTCCGGTGGTGCTGGGCACGGCCACACCCGCGCTGGAAACCCTGGAGCTGGCGCAGCGCGGGCGCTTTCGCCACCTGCGCCTGAAACATCGTGCCGGCGACGCCCGGCCGCCGGAACTCGCGCTCGAGGACTGCCGTGAACTGCCCCCGCATCGCCCCCTGAGCGAGCGCGGTCTGGCGGCGCTGGAACAGACCCTGAAGGACGGCCATCAGGCGCTGATCTTCGTCAACCGGCGCGGCTATGCCCCCCGGCTGATCTGCGGCGACTGCGGCTGGCAGGCGGAATGTCCGCGCTGCGACAGCTTCCTCACCTGGCACAAGGCGGAGCAGCGCCTGCGCTGCCACCATTGTGACCTGCAACGACGCCTGCCCCGGCATTGTCCGGACTGCGGCAGCACGGATCTCCGCGATGCCGGCGCGGGCACGGAAAAGCTGGAGGAGTTTCTGGGCGAACAGTTGCCGGACTGGCCCGTGATCCGCATTGACCGGGACAGCACCCGGCGGCGTCAGAGCATGAGCCGCCAGCTCGAACGCATCGGCGAGGGCCAGCCGGCGGTGCTGGTGGGTACCCAGATGCTGGCCAAGGGCCATCATTTCCGGCGCCTGGCCCTGGCCATCGTGCTGGAAGCGGACGCCGGCTTTCTCAGTGCCGACTTCCGCGGCAGCGAACACGCCAGCCAGCTGATCCTCCAGGTGGCCGGACGCACCGGCCGGGGCGAGGCGCCCGGGCATGTGCTCATCCAGACCCGGCATCCCGAGCTGCCCCATCTGCGGGAACTGATTACCGGCGATTACCACCGCATTGCCGAGACCCTGCTGGCCGAGCGCCGCGCCGCCGGTCTGCCGCCGTTCGGCCACATGGCACTGCTGCGTACCGAATCCCGGCAGCCGGAGCAGGGCCGCAGCCTGCTCGCCGATGTGGCCGCCTCGGCACCCGCGGCCGAGGGCGTACAGGTGCTGGGCCCGGTGCCGGCGCCGCTGGAAAAACGCGCCGGCCGTTTCCGTCAGCAATTATTGCTGCTGGCCGAAACCCGGCGGCCGCTGCACCGCAGCCTGGGGGTCATGCTGGATTATCTGCTCGAACATCCCGGCGCACGCCGCTGCCGCTGGCATCTGGATGTGGATCCGATTGATCTCCTGTAGGAAGGGACCAGAATCCCGCCACATATGAATCCATCAGCGCTTCCTTTAAAATTGCGCCGCTCCGCAACGAAGACGGTGCCACCGCAGAGACCCGCATGAAAGACCGCATCGCCACATTGCTCACCCGGGCCCTGGACAGGGTGCGCCGGGAAGACGGCTGGTCCGACGAGATCACCGCGGACGTCGAGGTGGAGAACGCCCGCGACAAGGCCCACGGGGACTTCGCCAGCAATATCGCCATGAAACTGGCCAAGCGCGCCGGCTATCAGCCCCGGGAACTGGCCGAACGGCTCACCGCGGCCCTGCCCGACGACGATGCCATCGCGCAGGTGGATATCGCCGGCCCGGGTTTCATCAATTTCTTTCTGGCCCGGGACTGGATCGCCGATCAGGCGCGGCAGGCGGTGGACGACGCCCGGCTGGGCGTGGCCCCGGCGGCCGAGCCCGACACTGTGGTGGTGGACTATTCCTCGCCCAATCTGGCCAAGGAAATGCATGTGGGCCATCTGCGTTCCACCATTATCGGCGATGCCGTGGTGCGCACCCTGGAATTTCTGGGCCACCAGGTGATCCGCCAGAATCATGTGGGCGACTGGGGCACCCAGTTCGGCATGCTGCTGGCCTATCTGGAAGAGGAAAAATCCGCGGAAAGCGATCAGGAACTGGCCTCGGAACTCAGTGACCTGGAGCAGTTCTATCAGGCGGCCAAGCAACGCTTTGACGAGGACGAAACCTTCGCCGGCCGCGCGCGCGAGCTGGTGGTCAGCCTGCAGTCCGGCGACGACTACTGCCTGCAACTGTGGCGCGAATTCAACCGCATTTCCCTGGACCACTGCTTCGCCGTCTATGAACGCCTGGGCATCAGCCTTGCGCGCGACGATGTGCGCGGCGAAAGCGCCTACAACGACGAACTGGCCGATATTGTCGAGCAACTGAACCGGGCCGGTTTGCTCACCCGCAGCGAGGGCGCCGACTGCGTCTTTCTGGACGAATTCCGCACGCGCGACGACGAGCCGCTGCCGGTGATCGTGCGCAAGGCGGACGGCGGCTATCTCTATGCCACCACGGATCTGGCCGCGCTGCGCTACCGCCAGCGCGAACTGGGCGCGGATCGCATCCTGTATTTCGTGGACCAGCGCCAGGGGCTGCATTTTCAGCAGGTGTTCCGGGTGGCACGGCTGGCCGGCTTCGTGGATGACAACACCGAGCTGGCGCACATGGGCTTTGGCACCATGAACAGCCCGGACGGCCGGCCCTTCAAGACGCGCTCGGGCGGTACTGTCAAACTCACGGACCTGCTGGACGAAGCCGAGGAACGGGCCTGGCGGCTGGTGCAGGGAAAGAACCCGGAGCTGGACGAGGCCGAACTGCGCCGGATCGCGCAAGTGGTGGGGACCGGGTCCATCAAGTACGCGGATCTGAGCAAGCACCGCACCAGCGACTACATCTTCGACTTCGATCAGATGCTCTCTTTCGAGGGCAACACCGCCCCCTACCTGCTCTATGCCTGGACGCGGGTATTCAGCATTTTCCGCAAGGCGGGGCTGAATCCGGACGAAGTCGACGGCGAGATCCGCCTGGACACCGAAGCGGAAACCGAGCTGGCCGCGCGTCTGATCCAGTTCGGTACGGTGCTGGAGCAGGTGGGCGAACGCGGCCTGCCGCATCTGTTGTGCAATTACCTGTTCGACATTGCGGGGCTTTTCTCCAGCTTTTATGAACACTGCCCGGTACTCAGTGCCGAAGATGAAGAGCAACGTCAGAGCCGACTGCAACTGGCCCGGCTGACCGCCGGCGTGTTGCAGCAGGGGCTGGCGCTGCTGGGCATCTCGACCCTGGAGCGCATGTAATGGCGAAAGCGGCACGCAATCGCGGCGCGGTCAAGGCGGAGTCACAGCGTCAGGTCCCCGGCTGGGTCTGGCTGTTCAGCGGCGTGGTAACCGGTCTGTTCATCGCCTTTCTGATCCATCTGGCTCAGCTGCAGCAGGAAAATCCGCCGGAACAACGGAATCCGATCACCGAACAGCAGCCCGAGGATTCAAGCAGCGGGGAGGAAACCGGGGATTCGAAAGGCCCGGAATTCGATTTCTATGCCGTGCTGCCCAAAATGGAAATGATCGTGCCCGAAGGGGAAAAGGGCAAATCCGACGATCCGGACTCATCGGGCAAGCAGGACGAGCGCCCGGATCTGTCCCACCGCCACGACGAACACCTTCTGCTGCAGGCGGGCAGTTTCGGCAAGGCCGAGGATGCCGACCGGCGCCGGGCGGAGCTGACACTGGAAGGCTATAACGTGCAGATCCAGCAGGCGGAAATGGACGATGGCCGCCACTTTCACCGGGTGATGGTGGGCCCCTTCGACAACATCAACGCCATGCACGAGGCCCAGGACAAGCTCGCCAATAACGGCATCGATACCCTGCCCATTCGCCGCAAGCGGAATCAGGACGACAGCGGCGAATAGTCTTCAGCCGCCGGCCTCGGGTACCAGCAAATGCTGGCGGTAATAACGCAGTTCCTCAATGGACTCGCGGATATCGTCCAGCGCCCGATGGGTGTTCTGCTTGGTCAGTCCATCCAGAATGTCCGGCTTCCAGCGCCGGGCCAGTTCCTTGAGCGTGCTCACGTCCAGATGGCGGTAATGGAAAAAGGCTTCCAGCTCGGGCATGGAGCGCCAGAGAAAACGCCGGTCCTGACAGATGCTGTTGCCGCACATGGGGGACATGCCCTTGTCCACATGCCGGGCCAGGAACTCCAGGGTCTCGCGCTCGGCATCCGCTTCGCTGTAGGCACTCGCCCGCACCCGCTCCACCAGACCGGAATTGTTGTGGTGCCGGGTATTCCATTCGTCCATGCTGTCGAGCAGTGAATCCGGCTGGTGCACCGCGATCACCGGCCCCTCGGCCACCACCTCCAGCTGCGAATCGGTGACGATGGTGGCGATCTCGATGATGCGATCCGCGTCCGGATCCAGCCCGGTCATTTCCAGATCGATCCAGATCAGGTTGTCGCGCTCCGCCATTGATTCCTCCGGAACAAACTTCGAATCGCAGCATCATAGCAGCTGACGGGAGCACATGCGTGGCATCCGGGACTAGCAGGCTGTTGAAAAACCCCTTGCGCACTCAGCGTGGCCTGAAGCGTTCAGCTGGTGTACTTTGTTGCGACGGACAGGGTGGTTCCCTTTCCGAGCGACAAAGTGCAGCAGATGGGCGCTTCAGGCCTCGCCCTGCGGGGCTTTCAGGCTGGCCCGCACTCATCGTTGCCCTTTTTCGACGGGCGGACGCCCGCCTTCAAAAGGGCGC
>CAZHGU010000007.1:0-17112 GCA_964532105.1 uncultured Alcanivorax sp.
CCATGCTCGAACCCCCGCTTTGTCCGAATCAGGACTGGTTGCCGTCACTCTTGCGTACACTGATATTCAGCTCGCGCAGCGCCGCCGAATCCACCGGCGACGGCGCCGACGTCATCAGACAGGCCGCAGTCTGGGTCTTGGGGAAGGCGATGACATCGCGGATGGACTCGCAATCGGCGAGCAGCATCACCAAGCGGTCCAGACCGAAGGCCAGTCCGCCGTGCGGCGGGGCGCCATAGCGCAGCGCTTCCAGCAGGAAGCCGAACTTTTCCCGCGCTTCCTCGGCGCCAATGCCCAACGCCTCGAACACCGCCGACTGGGTTTCGGGCTCATGGATACGCAGGGAGCCGCCGCCCAGCTCGGTGCCGTTGAGCACCATGTCATAGGCGCGCGAGAGTGCATTCTCCGGATCCTTCTTCAAGTCTTCCACATCCCCGGCGGGACGCGTAAAGGGATGATGCAGCGCCTGCCAGCTGCCGTCGTCTTCGCGCTCGAACATGGGGAAATCCACCACCCAGAGCGGTGCCCAGTCGCCTTCGATCAGATTCTGGTCGTGCCCCAGGCGCACACGCAGCGCGCCCAGGGCTTCATTGACCACCGAGGCCTTGTCCGCTCCGAAGAAGATCAGATCCCCGCTTTGCGCTTCGGTACGCTGGAGGATGCCGTCGATGGCCCCTTCGGTCAGGAACTTGAGAATGGGTGACTGAAGCCCGTCGGCACCCGCGCCGGCATCGTTGACCTTGATATAGGCCAGGCCCCTGGCGCCGTAGATACCCACGAAGTCGGTGTAATCGTCGATTTCCTTGCGCGTGAGCTCGCAGCCGCCCGGCACCTTCAGCGCCGCCACGCGTCCGCGCGGGTCCTGCGCCGGCCCGCTGAAGACCTTGAAGTCCACATCGGCGACCAGATCCGCCACATCCACGAACTCCAGCGGAATGCGCAGATCCGGCTTGTCGGAGCCGAAACGCCGCATGGCCTCGGCCCAACTCATGCGCGGAAATTCAGGCAGCTCCACGTCCCGCACCGTGCTGAACAGATGCCGGATCAGGCCCTCGCTGACCGCCATGATGTCATCCTCGGTGACAAAGGCGGCCTCCAGATCGATCTGGGTGAACTCGGGCTGGCGGTCGGCGCGCAGGTCCTCGTCGCGGAAACACTTGGCGATCTGGTAGTAGCGGTCAAAGCCCGAGACCATGAGCAGTTGCTTGAACAACTGGGGCGACTGCGGCAGGGCGAAGAATTCCCCCGCATGGGTGCGGCTGGGCACCAGATAATCGCGCGCGCCCTCGGGCGTGGCCCGGGTGAGCACGGGCGTTTCGACGTCCATGAATCCATGGTCTTCCAGATAGCGCCGCGTCTCGGCGGTCACTCGCGAGCGCACGCGGAAATTTTCCAGCACATCCGGACGGCGCAGGTCCAGGTAGCGGTACTTGAGACGGACTTCCTCGCCGGCATGGGTGTATTCGTCCAGCTCGAACGGCGGCGTCTCCGCCTCGTTGAGGATTTCCAGCTCATGACCGAGCACCTCGATATCGCCGGTGGCCATGCGCGGGTTGCGCACGGCTTCGTCACGCATGCGCACCCGGCCCGTCAGGCGCAGCACATACTCGCCGCGCACCCGGTCGGCGCGTTCAAAGGCTTCTTCCGTGTCCGGATCAAAGACCACCTGCACCAGGCCGGCGCGGTCGCGCATGTCCAGAAAAATCACGCCGCCGTGGTCCCGGCGGCGGTGGACCCAGCCACACAGGGTCACGGTTTCGCCTTCGTGGGCCGCTGTGAGATCACCGCAATAGTGGCTTCGCATGCTCTATCCGTTTTGTCCGCTCGAAAAGAATCCGGGGCCGCGCCCGTCCCGTTAAAGGCGGCCCAGTATAGCGATTCACCCCGGTTGCAGCCATGGCGGGGGGACATGCAGGGGCCATGGCGTATAAAAAACCGGCGGAATCACGGGAAAAAACGGGCTCATCCTTGCTCAGACAAGCCCCGTGTCCTATAAAGGGCCGGTATTCCGGCACCCGATGGCACGGGCGCCGATACAAGCATCAGGGGGTTCCGGCGAACCAGTTCGGCCGCCGAATCCGTCAAACAGAACCACATCAAGGGGACACAGCGATTATGGCTGCCAAGAAGAAAGCCGCGAAAAAAGCTGCCGCGAAAAAGACGGCGGCGAAGAAGGCCACGGCCAAGAAAGCCGTAGCGAAGAAGGCTACGGCCAAGAAGGCGGCCGCGAAGAAAGCCGCCGCCAGCAACGTCAAGGCCATCCGCGAGCCCATGACCAAGACCCAGGTCACCACTACCATCGCGGAGCGCACCGGCCTGACCAAAAAGGATGTCAACGCGGTGCTCGAAGAGCTGTCCAGCATTATCGAGGGCCACATCAAGAAACGCGGCGCGGGCCAGTTCACCCTGCCCGGGTTGATGAAGATCACCACCCAGAAGAAGCCCGCCACCAAGGCGCGCAAGGGCATCAATCCGTTCACGGGCGAGGAAACCACCTTCAAGGCCAAGCCGGCCAAGACCGTGGTCAAGGTGCGTCCGCTGAAAAAGCTCAAGGACCTGGCCGCGTCCTGAAGCTTGCGGGTCCGGGTCTGATCAGGCCCGGACCTCCCCTGCCTTCCCCTACAACGCCATGCGTTCAGTGAACAGCGACTGTTTACCCTCGCCCGTCCAGTCCCCCAGCTGCACCCGATAACCGCGATCCTTGAGCACGCCGGCCACGGCGGCCAGATAGGCGGTATCCGCTTCCGCGCGGCACAGGGAAAAGACCTCGCGGCCGAAGCGCGTCATCCGGAAAGCGGGAATGCGCACCTCGTCGTCCGGATGATCGCCTTCCACAAAGATGGCCTTGTGCTGA
Source organism: uncultured Alcanivorax sp. (assembly GCA_964532105.1). GTDB lineage: Bacteria > Pseudomonadota > Gammaproteobacteria > Pseudomonadales > Alcanivoracaceae > SLJS01. The sequence goes on from CAZHGU010000007.1 coordinate 2,855, forward strand.
CAGGGCAGGATAACCCGGAAACATTCCCCGACGCCGGAGACCAGCACCCAGCTTTCGCCCTCGCCATAGACGCCGCGCAACAGGCCCAGCTCTTCCAGGGACTGAAACAGCGGATAATGCAATCGTGGGGAAAAATAGCGGCCCGGATCCCGGTAGATAAAGCCGTGGAAACAAAAGCGCGCGCAAATCGTGAGCATTTCCAGTTCCGTGCGCGACACGGCCCGGAAGAACTCCAGGGTACGGGTGCTGTAGGTGCCCGGACGCAGCACCTCGCCCGCCAGCAACCGGGCCCAGTAGCGTTTGAGCGCCACCGAGGCGGACTCCGACACGCCGGCGCGCCAGCGCGCCATCCAGTCCGGATCCACGCCGGCGCTGACGAGCTTGTCCGTCGGCAGCACCCGGCTCTCTTCCTCCGCCATGACGGCGATATGGCGAATATCGAGATCCCGGCGCACCGCCTCCAGCGCCTGCTCCCGGCGGGCACGCTCCAGCAGCGCCACCGTGTCCAGGCTCTCGGCCAGGCGCTGCGCCGCGTCGGCATGCTCCACCACCGGACTCATGCGCACCCGCTCGACTTCGGCCTCGGGCGCCGTTTCACGCAAATGGCCGTCGTCGTCAATACGCAACTGCCCCTCCAGCAGCGCCTGGAGTTCGCGCCGCACCCGGGCCACCTCGCGCAACTCGTTCGCCCGCACCCGCCGACGATCCTGGCCCTGACGGCGAATCGCCCGGGGCGAAACCAGTCCGCCCACGCCCCGGGCGAAGAGCGTATGCCAGAGCTTGTCGAGAAATTCGTCGCGGGCACTCACGCCTTCACCGCTCCCGTAAACCTGCCGGATGGGCCGCAGTGTGGCATAAACCCGGGCCACGGCAAGCACCGGGCGGGGTGCAATAGCGTACGGCAGTGCCTATAATGCGCCCCGTTTTCAGGAGGGTGTAATGGCAGCCAAAGACAAAGCCCCGGTACAGGGCGAACCCATGCCCGAGGCGCAGTTCCGGGCATTGCTCGACTTTCCGCCGGAGGAAGGCGAGGATCCCGACTTCCATGTGCTGCTGCGCGCCTATCGCGGCATGACGCCGGAGGATTTTGCCCGCTTCATGGAGTTCTTTCGCGAGCACGGACGGGATGTGAATGCCCGGGATCCGAAAGGACGAACCCTCAAGGAGGTGATCAGCCGCCACCGGCACGCCGGTCCCTATATCGAGGTACTGGAGGAAGCCGGCGCCCGGGACTGACGTCCCGAGTTGGCCCGGGACGGGCCGGGTACTATTCAAATGACGCCGGACGTGGCAAGGTTGGCCTGAAAACAGGCCGATTCACGACAAAACCATGACAACAAAAAGAGTCCCCATGCATCCGGAATTCTCCCCGGGGCGTCTGCTTGCGCCCCTGCTGCTCAGCCTGCTGCTGGTCCCGGCGTACGCTCAGGACGACACCGAGACCAATACCGCTCCCGAGGACGTCAAGCTGGAAGACCTGGATATCGACGAATCCGAGGTTTCGCAGGAAGAGCTCAAGAAGGACAAGATCGAAGTGGATGAGCGCATCTTCCGCGAGGACTGGAATGAGGTGCCCTTCGATACCAGCTACTTCGCGTACACGGACGAACAGATCAAGGACAAATGGCGAGATCTGATGGAAGGGTTGCGTGCACCCTATCCCGACGTCGAGCTCATCAAGTACGCCATTGACAACTATCCCGGTCTAACGGAGGGCATTGACGAGAAGCTGCTGAACAATCCCGAGCAGTTGCATGATAAAGCCATGGAAGTCTGGCGTCTGTTCTTCGCGGGCGAATTCCAGGAATCCCGGGAAAAGGGGCTGGAGCTGGGTCCGCTGGGCATGATGCCGGGCGCGTTTAGCCAAACCTATTACGCCATGTATCTCGCTGACCGCAAGTCCACCAAGGACATGCTGTTGCAGGACATCATCAATACCGTTAACAGCTTTGATAGCGCGATTCAGCGCATGAAAAACGATGACCGCGAGGACATCAAGAAACTGGCGGGCTTCGCGATTCTGGGCAAGGCCTATGCCATGGCGCGCATCGCCGAGGAATCGCCGGTGCCCGTGGCCGTGGCCCGCGGTTATATCCGCAAGGTCAAGGAACTGGCCAATGAGGTGCTGGACCTGGTTCCCGATCATCCCCTGGGGCATGCCTTTCTCGCGGGGGTCGACTCGGGCATCATGCGTCGCGTGGGCAAGTTTACCGGCCGCATGACTTATGGCGCGCGCACCACCGTGGTCAAGGATGCGTTCGAGGAAGCGCTCGAAAAGGCGCCGGGTTACGCCATTGTGCAGTACGAGTACGCCAATTCGCTCATCTACATGAACCGCAAGCGCGAACTCAACACGGCCATGCGGCATCTGGAAAAGGCCACCAAACTTCAGCCGGCGATGGCCATGGAAGCGCTGGATTCCATGTATGCCTACAAGCGTCTGCAGGGAATCCGGCTGTACGCCCTCAATTACCGGAGTTGGCGGGACTTTGAAAAGGACCGCTTCGGCTATATGCGCGAAACGGACCGCAACCTGACCAGTGTGCTGCACAAGCCGCTGACCATGGACAAGCTGAAGAACCCGAAGAAGTACGACCTGGGCGAGCGCTAATGCTCACCGGCTCCGGCCCCGCGCCGGAGCCGGCAGCCTGCCCTTCATACCGCATCCACATCATCACGTTACCCCGCAACTGGTCAGCTCCCACGGATACGCCTACAATCGCGGATTTCGTCAGGCTCGACAGGGGGCTCCATGCGCACATCTCGCTACCTCATGGCAACCGTCAAGGAAACACCGGCCGACGCGGTGATCGCCAGCCATCAGCTGATGCTGCGCGCGGGCATGATCCGCAAGCTCGCGTCCGGGCTCTATGACTGGCTGCCCACGGGCCTGCGCGTGCTGCGCAAGGCGGAACAGATCGTACGCGAGGAAATGGACCGGGCCGGCGCGCTGGAAATGCTCATGCCCATGGTCCAGCCCATGGAACTCTGGGACGAATCCGGCCGGGGCGCGGACTATGGTCCCGAGTTGCTGCGCGTCGATGACCGCCACGGCAACCCCTTCTGCCTGGGACCCACCCATGAGGAAGTCATCACGGATCTGGTGCGCAACGAGGTGCACAGCTACAAACAGCTGCCGCTGAACTTCTACCAGATCCAGACCAAGTTCCGGGATGAACGCCGCCCGCGTTTCGGCATCATGCGCGCGCGGGAATTTCTCATGAAGGACGCCTATTCCTTCCACCTGGATCAGGCCAGCCTGGAGGATACCTATCAGGCCATGCACCAGGCCTATTGCCGCATCTTTGACCGCATGGGGCTGGACTACCGGGCGGTGGAAGCGGACACCGGCGCCATCGGCGGCTCGCAATCCCATGAATTCCATGTGCTGGCCGAATCCGGCGAGGACGCCATCGCCTTTTCCGATCAGTCCGACTATGCCGCCAATGTGGAACTGGCCGAAGCAGTACCGGCGCAGGCGGACCGGCCCGTTCCGGGTGAAGACATGCGCCGGGTGGACACGCCCGATGTACGCACCATCGACGACCTAAGCCAGCAGTTCGGGCTCCGGCCGGAACAGACGGTGAAAACACTGGTAGTGCATGCCGACGAATCGGCGTCGCAGTCACTGATCGCGCTGATCGTGCGCGGCGACCATGAGCTCAACGAGCTCAAGGCGGAGCGCCGGCCCGAAGTGGCCGCGCCCCTGCAAATGGCCACGGACGCCGAAATCCGCGCCGCCGTGGGCGCCGGCGCGGGCAGTCTGGGCCCGGTAGAGCTTCCCCTGCCCTGCATCATCGACCGCAGCGTCGCCGTGCTGAGCGACTTTGCCGCCGGCGCCAACCGGGACGGTCAGCACTTTTTCGGCATCAACTGGGAACGCGACCAGCCCCTGCCCGAGGTAGCGGATCTGCGCGAGGTGGTGGAAGGCGACCCCAGTCCGGACGGCCGGGGACAGCTCACCATCCGGCGCGGCATCGAGGTGGGTCATGTCTTCCAGCTGGGCACCAAATACAGCGACGCCATGGGCGCGACCGTGCTGGATGAAAACGGCAAGGACACCACCCTGACCATGGGCTGCTACGGCATCGGTGTCAGCCGGGTGGTGGCCGCCGCCATCGAACAGAACCATGACGAACAGGGCATTATCTGGCCCGAGGCCCTGGCGCCCTTCCAGGTGGTGCTGATTCCGCTCAATCCCAAAAAGAGCCCCCGCGAGCGCGACACCTGCGAAAAGCTCTATGCGGATCTGACCGAGGCCGGCTATGAGGTGCTCTTCGACGACCGGGAGAAGGAGCGCGTGGGCGTGAAATTCAGCGATGCCGAGCTCATGGGCATCCCCCATCGGTTCCTGATTACGGAAAAGGGGCTGGATCAGGGCCTGGTGGAGTACAAGCACCGCCGGGCCGGCGAGGCGCGGCAGGTAGCGCTGGACGAGATGCAGGCCGTGCTCGCCTAGCGGTTGCGCGGCACCGCCACCAGCTGCGTCATGGTCTGATCGCCCAGGGGCGTGAGCTGCCAGCGAATGGAGCCGTCGGCCGCGCCCTGCTTGCGGATCAGCCCCTGCGCACGCAACTGCACCTTGACCTGATTGAAGGAAGCCGTGGTGAGCGCCACATTGCGCACCGCGTGAGCCTTGGGCAGCTGCTTCTGCACATCGCTGAGCGCCACGCTGGTGAGATGCTCCTCCAGCGCCTGGCGCATGGCGGTTTCCGTGGCGGGTTCGAGCATCTGCGGGGCCACGGCGGCGAACACCTGGCGCCAGGTCAGCGTGGACGCGGCCGGCACCGCTTTGCAGTTGCCCTTTACATAGGCATTGCAGCTGTACTCCAGGGTGACCGGATCCTCATCCCGGGCCAGGGCATTGCGCGCGGAAGTCGAGCCCGCCGCCAGCTCCTCCTTTTCCTGTTCCAGCTGTTCGATACGCTGCTGCAGTTCCTGCACTTCCCGGCGCGCGCCCAGATCCGAGACCTGGCCACCACGCATCCAACCGGGCATGGGGTTTTTGGCAATAAACTCCGGGATGGCCCTTTTGACCACTTCGCCCAGATCGGCCGGGCTGCGCCAGTAATAACAGCTCGCCTGCTCCTGCAGCAGCTGGCGGAAATCCCGGAACTTCGCCTGGCCGGAGGAGTTGGTCTCGCGCTGATCCTCGGGTAACTGATCCGGCTGGTCGTGCAGCAACGCGATGGCCGGCTTTTTCTTGGTGCTCGCGTGCACGAATTCCCGGTGCACATGACTCAACCCGATGGGCGAGAGCGTGCCGTAACGCCCGCCCATCAGAATCAGGTAATAGTCGCACTCATTGATAATGCGCTGAATCACCGACCAGCGCTTGTTGCCCTCGCCGGGATGCAGCTCCATGCCGGTGGGAATCAGGCCCTGGCCGAGCAGGGCCACCATCAACTCCTGACGGGCCTCGTGGAGATCCGTAAAGGTCGAACTGACAAAAACCTGATACTTTCGTTCGTCACTCACTGCGGGTCTCGATCCCCTGGTTTCACGGCGATTCGGCCGATCCTGCCGACTCTTCCCAATTAAATCCATTTTGAGCGTCTATCACAAGCGCACACGCCATGGAAAAAATGATAGGCTCGATTCAGGCCTTGGCAGGCTGTCGCAACAGCCTGCCAGAGCCGATGGTCGGAAGGCTGCATAACAAGGATACAACGCCATGCGTACCATCGCTTTCTACAATCTCAAGGGCGGTGTCGGCAAAACCGCCGCGGCCGTCAATGTGGCCTGGCATGCCGCGCGCTGGAAACACCGCACCGTACTCTGGGATCTGGATCCCCAGGGCGCGGCGGGATTCTATCTGGGTGTGGAAGGCGCGAAAAGCTATCACGCCGGTAATCTGGTTTCCGGCCGCCAGGGCACGCCCCGGCTCAAGGTGGATACCCGCTGGCCCTACCTGGAAGCCATCCCGTCCGATCTCAGCCTGCGCAACCTGGACGTCAAGCTCGCCGAACAGGGTTCACCGCGCAGTCTGCTGCGCAAGATGGTGACGCCGCTGGGCGAGGACTGCGATCTGTGCATCCTGGACTGCCCGCCCACGCTCTCGCCGGTGGCGGAAAGCATTTTCGGCGCCGCGGATTATCTGTTCGTCCCGGTGGTGCCCACCCATCTGTCCCTGCGCGCGCTGGAACAGGTGCGCGACTGGCTGGACCAGAAGGGCAAGAACGCGCCGGAGCTGGTGCCCTTTTTCAACATGGTGGACCGGCGCCGTCTGCTCCATGTGGAAATGCTGGTCCGGCGCCCGGAGGCCATGCGCGACGGCCTCAAGACCTGGATCCCCTACTCCACCCATGTGGAGCAGATGGGGCAGTTCCAGGCCCCCATCGGCGAATTCGCCCCGCATACGCCCTCGGCGCGCGCCTTCCGGGCGCTGTGGTTCGAAATCGCCGAACGCACCGGCCTGCAGCAGTAACCCCGCGGTTCAGGCTTCCATCAGCGGATCGGCGCGCGCGATCAGGGTGTCGATATCGAGTCCGGTGGGCAGGGTGCCGTACTGACGGTCACCGCCCATATCCAGCCGGGAGCGGATAAAGGCCTCAGCGACCGCTTCATTGCCGCCGCGCAGCAACAATGCCGCCTGCATCACCAGCGCCAGCCGGTCCACCAGATAACGCGCCCGGAACTCAATCTCCTCGCGGTCGGCGAAAGCCGCCTTCAGATCGGCCAGCGCCTGCTTGAGCACCGGATGGCTGCCGCCGTGGCGCTGCACCTCGTCGAACCAGACATCCAGCACCTCCGGCGTCTTGTTCAACGCGCGCAACACATCCAGCGCCTGCACATTCCCCGAGCCCTCCCAGATGGCGTTGATGGGCGCCTCGCGGTACAGCCGGGGCAGGATGCAGTTTTCCATGACCCCGTTGCCGCCAATGCATTCCATGGCTTCATGGGTGAAAGCCGGCGTGCGCTTGCAGATCCAGTACTTGCCCACGGCCGTGCCCAGGCGCAGCAGTGCCTGTTCGCGTTCATCGTCCGGATGGTCCAGCGCCCGGGCCAGGCGCAGGGTGAGCGCCAGTCCGCCTTCCACTTCCAGCTGCATGTCCGCCAGCACATTGCGCATCAGCGGCTGCTCGGCCAGAGTGCCACCGAATGCCTGGCGGTGCCGGGCATGATGCACGGCCTGGGCCAGGGCCTGCCGCTGGCAGGCGGTGGAGCCCAGCATGCAGTCGAAGCGGGTCATCGCCACCATCTCGATAATGGCCGGCACACCCCGGCCCTCGTCGCCCACGAGCCAGCCCCGGGCGCCGCGCAGTTCGATCTCCGAGGACGCATTGGCCACATTGCCCATCTTGTCCTTGAGCCGCAGCACCCGGAGCGCGTTCTTGCGCCCGTCCGGACGCCAGCGCGGCACCAGGAAACAGCTCAGCCCATTCTCCGTCTGCGCCAGCATCAGAAAGGCATCGCACATGGGCGCCGACAGAAACCACTTGTGGCCCGTCAGTTCATAGAGTTCGCCGGTCTCGTCGCGGCCCACGGGCGCGGCCGTGGTGGTATTGGCCCGCACGTCGCTGCCGCCCTGCTTTTCCGTCATGCCCATGCCCAGGGTCAGGGCCTGCTTGTCCTCGTAGCTGACATTGCGCGGGTCATAGCCGTAGGCGAGCACCTTTGGCAGCCAGTACTCGGCGACTTTCGGGCTCAGACGCAGCGACGGCACCACCGCGAAGGTCATGGTGACCGGACAGCAGTGCGCGCCTTCCACCTGGCTGTGCAGGTAGTACTTGGCCGCGCGCGCTACATGGGCGCCCGGCCCCGGATTCTTCCAGGGCGCGGCGTGCAGCCCTTCGCGCAGCGCGCGGTCCATGAGCTGATGATAGGCGTCGTGGTATTCCACCTCGTCCACACGATGACCAAAGCGATCATAGGGCTCGAAGCGCGGCGGATAGCGATTGGCCAGAAAGCCCAGCTCGATCACGTCCGGGCGGCCGCATTCGCGGCCGTACCGCTCCAGATCCTCCAGCGCCCATTCCGCGCCTTCCCGGCGCGCGCCCTCGTGCAGCGCATCGTCGCCCCGGAAGAGATTGTGCTCTTCCAGCGGTGGAGGCTGGTTGAAGACTTCATGGGTTTCGCCCGGGGTCCGGGTTTCGGTGCTGTTCACATCATCCTTCATGGCTGATCTCCAGTGATCGGGCCGCATCGGCCGCCGGGATTTCCGCCCCGGCGCCCACGGCGCGCAGACAGAATCGGCAGACCGCATCCACGGCCTCGCTTTCGTTTTCGTGTTCCGCCACGGGCCCGGCCAGGGACTCGGCCACCGCGCCCACCAGGGCATTGGCGCTCAATTCCGCGGACTGGGGGGGCAGCAAACCGGCCTCCATGCCCTCTTCCAGCAGTATCCGGAAATGACGGGCATAGTCGCGGCGATAGTGCAAACGCTGAGCTTCCACCTCGGGCGAGACGGGATCAGCAATCAGCGCCCGGGCCAGCCGGGGCGCACGCAGCGCCCGCCGGGCAAAGACCGACAGGCCATGGTGCAGACGGGTCACCGGCGAACCGGGCACGGCCAGGGCTTTTACCAGCGCGGCCACCTCGCGTTCGGTGGCGCGGCGGAAGACCTCGGCGGCCAGGCTGTCGCGGTTGCGGAAATAGCGGTAGACCGTACCCACGCCCAGACCGGCGTCCGCGGCCAGGGTCTGGATCTGCAGCGCGGCAAAGCCGCCCGCGCGGACCCGGGCCTCGGCGGCGCGGAGCAGCTGTTCCCGGGTGGCCGCCTTGCGCCGGCGCACCCGGTGGGTTTCGCGATAGGCCATGGCCCACCCTCCGTTGCTACAAGAAGTGAATCATGATTCACATCTTGTAGCAAGCGGAGAGAAGGACCGGCGTTCAGTGCAGCAAACCGGACGGCGGCGCGCCCTCCAGACCGCTCCAGATATCCACACGCTGATCGTTGAACATGTCCAGTTCGGGCGCCAGGGCCTGGACATAGCGGTCGAAGTAGAGGAACTGCTTGAGCAGGAGCGCGAACTGGCGCGGAAAGCGGATGCCGTGCTCCTCGCCGATGCGCAGCAGGTTCATCATCATGCGATTGACCTCGCGCTCATTGCGGTCGCCTTCCATGAGCACCACCGGGTCCACGTTCATCAGCTCCTGCTGGAACTGCCCGATATCGCGTGCCAGCGCGTCCACGTCCACTTCCTCGCGCGTCATGCCGATGGTGGCCATGGCCCGGGCCGTGGCGTGGTGGTCGCCGCGGCCGATAGCGTCGAAGAAGCCGGCCATGGCATCCCAGGCCTCGCTGGAGATCCGGCCCACAATGCCGAAATCGATAAAGCCCACACGGCCGTCCTCCAGCAGCATCAGATTGCCGGCATGCACGTCCGCATGGAAAAAATCGCAGAGCATGAGGCTGGAGAACCAGGTGTTGAGCGCGGTGATCAGGGTCTCGGCCGGATCGTCCGTATAGCGGCGCAACACGTCCAGATCCGTCAGCGGCACGCCGTGGAAGCGCTCCATGGTGAGCACCTTGCGGGTGGTCAGCTGACGATAGGGTTGCGGCGCCGCGGCCCGGTTATTGCCCGTGGTACGCAGGAAGTCGTTGAAGCCGTCCAGATGATCCGCTTCCAGCAGGAAGTCGCATTCTTCCAGCATGCCCGCCTGGAGTTCCTCCACCACGCCCGAAACGGCCGAGCGGGAAAAGCCGGGCGCCAGGGTTTCCACCACCCGGGACGCGAAATAGATGAAGTTGAAGTCGGTGTGAATCAGCTCCCGCACGCCGGGCTTCTGGACCTTGAGCACGACTTCGTCGCCGTTGCGCAAACGGGCCACATGGACCTGGGCGATGGACGCAGACGCCAGTGGCTTGGGATCCACCCACTGGAAAAATTCGCTCAGATCACCGCCCAGTTCGGCTTCCAGGGTCTGACGGATGTAGTGAAACGGCAGTGGCGGCGTGCGATCCAGGCAGCGCTGGAATTCCTGCACATAGGCTTCCGGAAAGACCGAGGGGGAACTGGCGATGAACTGCCCCAGCTTGATATAGGTAGTGCCCAGCTCTTCACAGGTTTCACGCAACAACCGGGGCCATTCCGAGCGATCACCCATCATCCAGCCCGCCCCCCGGCGGCCCAGCACCGCCAGGGTCTCGAGCATGCGCAGAGCCCCCCGCAGCGAACTATTGGCCAGAGCGACGCCCGTTCGCCGGCTCTCCAGCCAAGCGCGCACATCTTCATGGTCAGAATTTTTTCCCATGCAAATCAACCATTTCAGCGCAAAAAGGCTATTATGAAGCAGCGGCGCACGCTTTGTAAGCCCTGTGTTCGGCTGTTCGGGACAGAGTCTTGTTCACAGGGGCAAACACCTTGTGCCCGGAGAGGCCATTCTGTACCGTTACCGCTTGATCAAAAAGAACAAACGCAGGGGACGGTTCACAATGCGCTTTGGTTTTTCTCTTCCCGGTATGCACGCTCTCAAGCCCTTGGTCCTGACCGGCCTGTTGATTTTTCTGCAAGGCTGCGGGCTGATCTACAAATCCACTGGCGACATCCTGATCAACTATGGTCGTGACGAGATGCTCCCTTACGTCATGACCGATGATGATACCGAAATGGCCTGTGCCCTGGGCGAGTCCATGACCCCGCTGCTGATGTCCTTCGAGGCGGTGGGCTCGAACCCGGACAAGCTGGCCGTGCTGCAATATGTCACCGCCGGTTCCTGCTCTCAGGCCCGATCCCTGGACGCGGAACTGCGCTATCTGCGCAATATCGAGCAAGGCAACGTGACTGAAGCCCAGGATGCGCGCATTGTCCAGAAGCGCCAGGCCGCGACTGCCGCCCGGCGCCAGTTCGAGGCCTATAACCGCATGATCCGCGAATACGGCGAAATCGAGGAAAACGAGTGTCCGGATCTGGACAAGGATTTTGATCAGATGGTCTGGCTGGTGGGCCTGATCGCGGGCACCCAGGCTCTGATGAATGACGGCACCTCCGGCGGTCAGGTGGGCGTGCCCCGGAATGTCGCCGCCAAGGTTTCGCGCGGCGCCGCCTGTCTGGAAAACACCAAGTGGTGGGGCGTGCCCAATGGCATCCGCGGCGCCATCTGGAGCATCCTGCCACCGCTGGCGCCGGAAAACGCCGAACCCTGGGCGAAGCTGGACAAGGCGCAGAAGATCGGCTTTGATCAGGGTGTACGGCTGGGCAGTGCCCTCTACGCCATGGCCGGCTACAGCAAGGGCAACAACGAACGCGTTCGCGAGGCCATCCGCAAATTCGCCGAGTACGACACGAGCAAGGTCGACAACGAATACCGGATGCTGGATACCATGGCTCATACCATTCTCCTGGGCCTGTCGGACCGGCTCTGGACCGAGGCCACCGGCAAGCGCACGCCCATTGGCGGGCTGGGTACCTTCTGGGATGATGGCGGTGGCGATAAGGAAGACAACTCGGATATCGAGGATCTGCTGTAACGGGAACTCGACTCCGGATTCGCGGTTATCCCGAAACATGGACGCCGCATGCTGCGGCGTCCATCACGGGCCGGTTGGCCACGAACAATAACAAAGCCGTCCCCGGGACGGTTTCTCGCGGTTGCGTACACGATGGCGGAACCGCGGGCTACGGTTTTTAACTCAGGAGGCTGTGTAGTATGCGCTTGAAAACTTTTCTGGCTTATGCCCTGTTTCTCGTTCTCTCCAGCGCCGGAGTGCAGGCCCAGGCGGTGGTGGAGCGCTCACTGTGCGTGTTCGATATCGTCGGCTCCAGCGGCGACACCTACAACATGATGAAGGACTATCGCGCCGCCGCGCTGAACTGGGGCGTCAAGTTCAACCTCAATGTGTACACCAACGAAAAAGTAGCCGCCCAGGATCTCAAGGCCGACAAGTGTGACGCGGCCGCCATCACCGGCCTCCGCGCACGGGCGTTCAACAAGTATACGGGCAGCCTGGAATCCGTGGGCGCCCTTCCCACCTATGACCACGTGGAAACCGTGGTGAAGGTGCTCGCCAGTGGCAGCCCCGAGGTGAACAAGAACCTCAAGGAAGGCCCCTATGAAATCGCCGGTATCGGCCCCATGGGTGCGGCCTATCTGTTCGTCAAGGACCGCTCCATCGACACCGTGGGTGACCTCTCCGGCAAATCCATTGCCGTGATGGAATACGACAAGGCCCAGGCCCGCATGGCGTCCAGTGTGGGCATGTCGCCCGTGCTCTCGGACGTGACCAACTTCGCGGGGCGTTTCAATAACAATGCCGTGGACATTTGCTTCGCGCCCATCGCTGCCTATCAGGCGTTGGAATTGTACAAGGGGATGAAGCCCGACGGCGGTATTGTCGATTATGTGCTGGGCCAGCTTACCCTGCAGCTGGTTACCCGCCACGAGCGCATGCCCGAGGGCTTCGCGCAAAAATCCCGCGAATATTTCCGGGATGAACTCTTCGGTCAGGCCATGGAAGTCATTGAGAATGCACGCGATAGTGTGGACGACAAGTGGTGGATCGAGATTCCGGAAGAGGATGCCGACCGCTATAATCAGATGATGCGCGAAGCGCGCCAGGAAATGACCGCGGACGGCATCTATGACGAGGACATGATCGATCTGCTGCGCCGGGTGCGCTGCAAGCACGACAGCTCGCGGGCGGAGTGCTCCGGCTGAAGCAGGCTTTTTGCCTCCCACGGGGCCCTTGGCGGGCCCCGTTTTTTTGGTCTCGCCTGTGGCGGGGCCGGCATTACAAGATCACCACGCGGGCGCTGTAGGCAGATCCCGGCTGGTGACCTAGAATCAGTTTCATTAGAGTCCAACGGCGCCCCGGAACTACATCCGGGCCGCCGCGCTCCTGATCCCGCATGGTCCGGGATCAGGGACATTCGGGGGTGCAAACGGCCAAAGCCTCGCTGACCGGCTTTTGCCACTATCAACATCCGCTGTTACGCGGGATAACAAAACGGGTGAACAATGCTGCCAAGGTCTTCTTTCACGCTGGCGAATCGAACCCTGTCCGAATGGTTCTCTTCGCTTCCCACGCTGATCATTTTGCTCCTCACGGTGCTGCTGAGCTCCGGGGAAATCATTCATTCCCAGCTGCTCAAGATCGGGGAAAACACCTGGGATGAATATTTCACGCTGCGCGGCGGGGAGGCAGTTCAGAAGCCCACCTGTGATCCGGACCCGAATATCGACAAGCGCGTCGAGCAGCAGCTGAAAGAGAAAAGGCAAAACGGCGGTGAAGACCCCCTGGGCGATATTCTCGGTGGCGAAGTCAGCCGCGAATCCGTGCGCGAATCCGTGCTGGGCTCTCGCGAGGTCTGCCGTAACAAGTGGGAGCGTTACGAGACCATCCAGAATCGGATCACCCCCGACGTCAAGGCCTACCGGGCGGTGGAAACCACCGTGGCCGCGGTCGTCACTCAGCTGGGCAGCTACAAGCGCCTGCTGCTCGCCCTGCTGGTCCTGATTTGCGCGGCCACGACGACGATTCAGCGCCACCATATTTCCCTGCGGCCCATGCGCACGAAAAAGGACCATCTGGTGGGCACTCTTGCCATGCTGGCGGCAAACACCATGCTGCTGATTTCGGCCACGGTGTATCGCTCCCAGGAGCTGCAGAGCATCGCCGAAGGCACCACTGTCAGTCACTTCTACATGCACAGGTTCTGGATCGCCGGCTTCGCGATCCTGACCTGTATCAGCATTTACCAGCTGTTCAATCAGCCCAGGGACGCCGAGGCAGGCGGCTCCTGGGCCAAGGCCCTGCTCACGATTCCGCTGTACAGCTTGATGTGCATTACCGCGGGCGCGCAGTTCATGTCCGACGGTTATTACCACGGCATCAGTGTCTATCTCGGCATGATGATGGAGCTGTCCACACTATTCCTGAATCTGGCGCTCTACATCTGGATCGGCATGATGCTCAAGCAGACGCGCATGGCGAATCTGGTGTTCGATATCTTCCGACCCTGGAACATGTCGCCCGAGCTGCTGTGTTTCGTGGTGATCGTGGTGGCGGCCATTCCCACTGCCTATACCGGCGCTTCGGGCATCTTCGTGATCGCCGCCGGTGCCGTGATCTACAACGAATTGCGCCGCGCCGGCGCGAACCGGCAGCTGGCGCTGGCCTCGACGGCCATGTCCGGTTCCATGGGCGTGGTGCTGCGTCCCTGTCTGCTGGTGGTGATCATTGCCGCGCTGAACAAGCATGTGACCACCACGGAGTTGTTCACCTCGGGCAGCAAGATTTTCGCCCTGTCGGCAATACTGTTTTTCTTCTATGCCCAGCTCTTCCGCAAGGAACCCGCGCGGATCGCGCCCTTCAA
>CAZHGU010000008.1:0-16493 GCA_964532105.1 uncultured Alcanivorax sp.
CGCGAGGGCGGGCGCACCGTCGGCGCCGGCGTGGTGAGCAAAATCGTCGAGTAAGCGGCGATTCCGGGAAAATCGGGCCGGAGCATTGCTCTGGCCCTTTTTTTTCGATAGAATTCGCGCCCTCTCGTCGTCAGCGACGTGTTGGAACACGGCATCAACCGGGGCATCGATCCCGGATTCGAAGCTGAACCCGCCGCCTTTTGAGGAAAAAAAGGGGCCGAGCGGGTTTTTGCCATCTGAGCATGGTCTGAACACTGGAGTTTGTTAGCTATGGCTAACCAGAGAATCCGCATCCGGCTCAAGGCGTTCGATTACCGCCTGATCGATCAGTCCGCCCAGGAGATCGTGGGAACGGCCAAACGCACGGGTGCGCAGGTGAAGGGCCCGATTCCCCTTCCCACGCGGAAAGAACGATACACGGTGTTGATCTCGCCCCATGTGAACAAGAAGGCGCGGGATCAGTACGAAATCTGCACGCACAAGCGGCTGGTGGACATCGTCGAGCCCACCGACAAGACGGTGGATGCGCTCATGAAGCTGGATCTTGCCGCCGGCGTGGATGTGCAGATCAGCCTGGGTTAACGGCCGGCGGCCGGGGCCGCCGCGGGTTGGAAGAGGTACGAGATGACGATTGGTTTGATCGGTCGAAAATGCGGAATGACGCGGGTGTACTCGGAGGATGGCTCCAGCACGCCGGTTACCGTGGTAGAAGTGTCGCCGAACCGGGTGAGTCAGATCCGCACGCCCGAGCGCGACGGTTACGAAGCCGTTCAGGTGACCGCCGGCCATCGCCGCGCCCACCGGGTAACGAAGCCCATGGCCGGCCATTTTGCCAAGGCCGGGGTGGAAGCCGGCCATGTGGTACGCGAGTACCGCAGCGAAGCCGGCGATCTGGAGCCGGGCAGTGCCCTGGAGGTGGATCGCTTCGAGCCCGGTCAGATGGTGGATGTTACCGGCACCTCCAAGGGCAAGGGCTATGCCGGCACCATCAAACGCTGGAATTTTCGTGGCCAGCGCAACACCCACGGCAACAACCTGGCGCACCGGGTGCCCGGCTCCATCGGGCAGAACCAGTCCCCGGGCAAGGTGTTCAAGGGCAAGAAGATGGCCGGCCACATGGGCGACGAACAGGTTACCGTGCAGAACCTGGAAGTGGTCCGCGTGGATACCGACAAGAACCTGTTATTGATCAAGGGTGCTGTACCCGGTGCCACGGGCGCCGACATTGTGGTGCGCCCGGCAGTCAAGGCGAAGGCCTGAAAGAGGAATAGAGGATGAATCTCAATACTGCCTCTGGAGGAACCGTCAACGTGTCCGAGGTCGCTTTCGGCAAGGACTTCAACGAGCCGCTCGTTCACCAGGTGGTGACGGCGTTTCTCGCCGGCGGCCGGCAAGGCTCCAAGGCCCAGAAAGGCCGTTCGGACGTAGCCGGTGGCGGCCGCAAGCCGTGGCGTCAGAAAGGTACGGGCCGGGCTCGCGCGGGCACGATCCGCAGTCCGCTGTGGCGCGGCGGCGGCAAGACCTTTGCGGCCGTGCCGCGGGACTTTTCGCAGAAGGTCAACCGCAAGATGTACCGGGGCGCGCTGCGCTGCATTCTCTCCGAGCTGGTGCGTCAGGAGCGCTTGGTGGTGGTCGACGAGTTCTCGGTGAACGAGCCGCGTACCAAGGCGCTCACGGCCAGACTGAGTGAACTGGAGTTGCAAAGCACCCTGATTGTCACCGACCAGGTGGATGAAAATCTCTATCTGTCGGCGCGCAATCTGCCGAAAGTGGATGTGCGGGACGCTCAGGGCGTGGATCCGGTGAGTCTGGTGGGTTTCGAAAAGGTGCTGATCACGGTACCGGCACTGAAAAAGCTCGAGGAGGTGCTGGCATGAACAAGGAACGCATTTTCCAGGTTCTGGTGGCGCCGCATATTTCGGAGAAAACCACCAATGTGGGCGACGCGCACAACCAGTACGTGTTTCACGTGGCCCGGGACGCGAACAAGCTGGAAGTCCGCAAGGCGGTCGAGCAGCTGTTCGAGGTCAAGGTGCAGTCGGTGCAGACCCTGAATGTCAAGGGCAAGACCAAGAACTTTGGTCGCCAGCAGGGCAAGCGCAGCGGCTGGAAGAAAGCCTATGTATCGCTGGCGGCGGGCCAGGAAATCGATTTCCTGGCGGTCGAGTAACGAGGGGTAAGTCATCATGGCGATTGAGAAGTGCAAGCCAACCTCTCCGGGACGGCGTTTTACGATCAAGGTCGTGCACCCGGAGCTGCACAAGGGTGAGCCCTATGCGCCCCTGGTGGTGCAGAAATCGAGAAGCGGCGGGCGCAACAATGACGGCCGCATCTCCACGCGTCACAAGGGCGGCGGACACAAGCAGCGTTACCGCCTGATCGACTTCCGTCGCAACAAGGACGGCGTGCAGGCCGAGGTAGAGCGTCTGGAGTACGACCCCAATCGCTCCGCGCATATCGCGCTGTTGAAGTACATGGACGGCGAGCGTCGCTACATTCTCGCGCCTCGTGGTCTGAAGCCGGGCACGAAGGTGCAGTCAGGCTCGCTGGTGCCGATCAAGACGGGCAATGCCCTGCCGCTGCGCAACATGCCGCTGGGCTCCACCGTGCACAATGTGGAAATGCGCCCGGGCAAGGGCGGCCAGCTGGCGCGTTCGGCGGGCTCGGCCGTGCAGGTGCTGGCGAAAGAGGGTGAATACGTGACCGTGCGGCTGCGTTCCGGCGAGATGCGCAAGGTGCATGCGGATTGCCGCGCCACCGTGGGCGAGGTGTCGAACAGTGAGCACAGCCTGCGTGTACTCGGCAAGGCGGGCGCGAAACGCTGGCGCGGGGTTCGCCCGACGGTGCGCGGTGTCGCCATGAACCCCATTGATCATCCGCATGGTGGTGGCGAGGGCCGCACTTCCGGTGGCCGGCATCCGGTGACTCCCTGGGGGATGCCGACCAAGGGCTACAAGACCCGTACCAACAAACGTACTCAGAAGATGATCCTCCGGGGTCGTCGGAAGAAGTAAGACAGAGAGGTTCAGGCTGTGCCACGTTCACTGAAAAAAGGTCCGTTTATCGATCACCACCTTCTCAAGAAGGTGGAGGAAGCATCGGAGGCGGGGAGCCGTAAACCCATCAAGACCTGGTCCCGTCGGTCCATGATCGTACCGGAAATGGTGGGGTTGACGATCGCGGTGCATAACGGCCGCCAGCATGTGCCGGTATTGGTTACCGAGCACATGGTGGGCCACAAGCTGGGCGAGTTCGCGCTGACCCGTACGTTTCGCGGGCATATCGTGGACAAGAAGGCGAAGCGATAAGGTGCATAACCATGGCGACTGAAGTCTCGGCCCGTTTGCGCGGGGCACGAATTTCGGCTCAGAAGGCACGCCTCGTGGTGGATCAGATCCGCGGGCTGCAGGTAGAGCAGGCGCTGAACATATTGACGTTCAGCCCCAAAAAGGCGGCGGGGATTGTCCGCAAGGTGCTGGAATCAGCCATCGCCAATGCGGAAAACAACGAAGGCGCTGATGTGGACGAATTGAAGGTGTCCAGCGTCTATGTCGACGAGGGCATGACGCTCAAGCGTATCCAGCCGCGTGCCAAGGGCAAGGCGGACCGGATCAACAAGCGCACCTGCCACATCACCGTCACATTGGCGGAAGGGGAGTAACGAGATGGGTCATAAAGTCCATCCGATTGGTTTTCGTCTGGGTGTTATTCGCGAGCATAACTCCCTGTGGTATGCCTCGCCCAAGAATTACGCCAATTACCTGGTAACGGATCTGGAGGTTCGGGACTATCTGTTCAAGCGCCTGAAAAACGCTTCGGTAGCCCGTATCCGGATCGAGCGTCCCTCGGAAAACGTGCGGATCACGATTGCCACGGCGCGGCCGGGGATCGTGATTGGCAAGAAGGGCGAAGACGTGGAACGCCTGCGTCGGGATGTGGCCGCCCGGATGGGTGTGCCCGTTCATATCAATATCGAGGAAGTACGCAAGCCGGATCTGGACGCGCAGCTGGCGGCGGACAACATTGCCGGCCAGCTCGAGCGCCGGGTCATGTTCCGCCGCGCGATGAAGCGCGCGGTGCAGAACGCCATGAAATCCGGCGCCCAGGGTGTGCGGGTTCAGGTGTCGGGCCGGCTGGGCGGCTCCGAGATTGCGCGTACGGAATGGTATCGCGAGGGTCGAGTGCCCCTGCATACGCTGCGCGCGGATATCGATTATGCCGGCGTTCGCGCGGAAACCGGCTATGGCACGATCGGTGTCAAGGTATGGATCTTCCGCGGCGAGATTCTCGGCGGCATGGAACAGGTGATCGAAGAGAACCGTCAGGCGCAGAATGCCAACGCCAGCAAGCGCGGCCGTGGTTAAAGGGTAGCGAGCAATGTTACAGCCAAAGAAAACCAAGTTTCGCAAGGTGCAGAAAGGCCGGAACCGGGGCCAGGCACAGCGTGGCAACAAGGTGTCTTTCGGCACCATTGGCCTGCAGGCCACCGGCCGCGGTCGGGTAACGGCGCGCCAGATCGAGGCGGGTCGTCGTGCCATGACCCGTCACATCAAGCGTGGCGGCAAGGTCTGGATCCGGATCTTCCCGGACAAGCCGGTGACGCAGAAGCCGCTGGAAGTCCGGATGGGCAAGGGCAAGGGCAGTGTTGAGTACTGGGTCGCCCAGGTTCAGCCCGGCAAGATGCTCTACGAAATGGAAGGTGTTTCCGAGGAGCTGGCAACCGAGGCCTTCCGGCTGGCCGCGGCCAAGTTGCCGATCAGCACTCGTGTAGTTAACCGGACGGTGATGTGAGCATGAAAGCGAGCGAGCTGAGACAAAAGAGTATCGAGGATCTGGAGCAATCCATACTGGATCTGCGCGAGGAGCAGTTCAAACTGCGCATGAAGAAAGCCTCCGCGCAGTTGTCCACTACCCATGACCTTGGACGGGTTCGCCGCGATATTGCTCGGGCGAAGACGATTCTGAGAGAGAAGCAGGGCAACGAGTAATGGCTGAGGCGAATCAGAAAGTAAAGCGCACGGTGACCGGACGGGTCGTTTCCAGCAAGGCGAACAAGACGATCAGCGTACTGGTCGAGCGCCAGGTCAAGCATCCGCTGTACGGCAAGTTCATCCGTCGTTCCACGCGTATTCTCGCGCACGACGAAAGCAACGAGTGCAACGAGGGCGATCTTGTGAAGATCGAGGAATGCCGGCCCTTGTCGCGGCGTAAAAGCTGGACGCTCAATAGCGTGGTCAAGCAGGCTCAGCAGGCCTGACAAATACGGTGGCTGCCGAAACGGCGGGACTGGGAGAGAGTGAACGATGATTCAGACGGAAACCATGCTCGATGTGGCCGATAACAGCGGCGCCCGTCGAGTACAGTGCATCAAGGTGCTGGGTGGTTCGCACCGTCGCTATGCCGGCATCGGTGACATCATCAAGGTCACGGTGAAAGAGGCGATTCCGCGCGGCCGCGTCAAAAAGGGCGATGTCATCAATGCGGTGGTGGTACGCAGCCGCAAGGGTGTGCGCCGCAAGGACGGCTCCGTGATTCGTTTTGATCAGAATGCGGCGGTGTTGCTGAACCAGCAGACGGCGCCGGTGGGGACACGGATTTTCGGGCCCGTGACCCGGGAACTGCGTACGTCGCAGTTCATGAAAATTATTTCCCTGGCACCTGAAGTTATCTAGAGGCGGGTGAAGGCATGCGCAAAATCAAGCGTAATGACGAAGTGGTGGTAATCGCCGGCAAGGACAAGGGCAAGCGCGGCACGGTTCGTCGTGTGCTCGATAACGGCCGTGTGATTGTTACCGGTGTCAATATGGTTAAAAAGCACCAGCGTTCCAACCCGCAACAGGGTGTTCAGGGTGGTGTGGTCGACCAGGAGGCCGGGATTGATCATTCCAATGTGGCCATCTGGAACCCGAAAACCGAGAAGGCGGACCGGGTGGGCTTTCGCCTGGAAGACGGCAAGGATGGCAGCAAGCAAAAGGTCCGTTATTTCAAGTCCAACGGCGAAACGCTGGACACCTGAGGGTATTGGGTAAGCCATGAGCAATCTTAAAGAGCAGTATCAAAACGAAGTCGTTCCCAAGCTGCGTGAAGAGTTCGGCTACCAGAACATCATGGAAGTGCCGCAGATCACCAAGGTGACGGTGAACATGGGTGTAGGCGAAGCGGCTCAGGATCGCAAGGCGATGGAAGGCGCCATTTCGGATCTGCAGAAGATTACCGGCCAGCAGCCTTTGATTACCAAGGCGCGCAAGTCCGTGGCCGGGTTCAAGATCCGTCAGGGCTGGCCCATCGGCTGCAAGGTCACGCTGCGGCGTCATCGCATGTACGATTTTCTGCAGCGTCTGGTGGATGTGGCGATTCCGCGCATGCGCGATTTCCGCGGCCTGAATCCGAAAGCTTTCGATGGCCGTGGCAACTATTCGCTGGGTGTTCAGGAACAGATCATTTTTCCGGAAATCGATTACGACAAGGTCGACAAGGTTCGTGGTATGGATATCACCATTACCACCACCGCGAAATCGGACGAGGAAGCCAGGGCGCTGCTGCGCGCCTTCAACTTCCCGCTGAAGGGCTGAGAGGCGAGTCATGGCAAAAGAAGCAATGAAAGAGCGCGAGCGCAAGCGCGAAAAGCTGGTCCGCAAGTATGCGGCCAAGCGCGACGAACTCCGGGCCATCATCAAGGACCCCGAGAGTGAACCGGAAGCCAAGTGGGAAGCACAGCTGAAGCTGCAAAAGCTTCCGCGTGACTCGGCGCCGGTTCGTCGGCGGAATCGGTGTGCCGTTACGGGGCGTCCGCACGGCTATTACCGCAAGTTCGGGCTGGGCCGCAATGTTCTTCGGCAAGCGGCGATGCGCGGCGATGTGCCGGGCCTGGTCAAATCAAGCTGGTAAACGGTCAAGCGGAGCGATAGCAGCATGAGTATGCAAGACACCCTGGCGGATATGTGTACCCGTATCCGCAACGCGCAAATGGCCAGGAAAACCAAGGTGGACATTCCTTCGTCGAAGACCAAGGTCAATATAGCCAAGGTGCTTCAGGAGGAAGGCTTTGTTGCTTCCTATGAAGTCGGCGGCGAAGAGAAAAAACCGGTGCTGACCCTGGATCTGAAGTATTACCAGGGCAATCCCGTGATTGAGGAAATTCAGCGGGTCAGCCGTCCGGGTCTGCGCGTGTACAAGGGCGCCCGGGAAATTCCCAGGGTCAAGGCGGGCCTGGGTGTCATGATCGTTTCCACGAATCAGGGTGTCATGAGTGATCGCGCGGCGCGTCAGTCCAATGTGGGCGGCGAGCTGCTTTGTGAAGTGTCCTGACGGACCCAGAGCGATAGGGCCTAGGTGCAGCAATGTCGAGAATAGCGAAAAGTCCGGTGCAAGTACCCCAGGGGGTCGAGGTCACGCTTGACGACCGGCGGGTGACCGTCAAGGGCGCCAAGGGGGAGTTGAGTGTGACGCTCAATGAGCTGGTCAACTTCCATCAGGACGAGGGCGTGGTCAACCTGGAACCCGTGGACAACTCCCAGGAGGCCTGGGCGCAGGCGGGAACGGCCCGGTCGATCATCAACAACATGGTGGTTGGTGTCACTGACGGATTTCAGCGCAAGCTGATTCTCAATGGCGTCGGCTATCGTGCCCAGCTGCAGGGCAATGTACTGAATCTGACGCTGGGCCTGTCCCATCCGGTCAATTATGAATTGCCGGAAGGGGTCGAGGTGGAAATGCCCAGCAACACCGAAGTGGTCATCAAGGGCACCGACAAGCAGCTTGTGGGTCAGGTGGCCGCCAATGTTCGAAGCTTCCGTCCGCCCGAGCCCTACAAGGGCAAGGGCATCCGCTATGAGGACGAAACACTTCGCCTCAAGGAAGCCAAGAAGAAATAATCGTCGGGATTGATGTCATGAGCGAGAAAAAGGTTGCACGACAGCGCCGGGCCAAGCGCTCGCGCATGAAGATGCGTGATCTGGGTGCGACACGCCTGTGCGTTCACCGCACGCCGCGTCACATGTATGCGCAGATCATCGCCCCGGAGGGTGACCGCGTTCTGTGCTCCGCCTCGACGGTGGAGAAGGATCTGAACAGCGGCAACAACGGTAACGTGGAAGCCGCCGAGCGCGTGGGCAAAGCGATTGCCGAGCGCGCCAGCAAGGCGGGCATCGAGCGGGTGGCGCTGGATCGTTCCGGGTTTCGTTATCACGGCCGCGTCAAGGCGCTGGCGGATGCCGCGCGCGAAAACGGGCTCCAACTCTAGGTACTGAATTATGGCGAAGGTAGATCCCAACGAAGGTCTTCAGGAGAAACTGGTTCAGGTGAACCGGGTGGCCAAAGTGGTCAAGGGCGGTCGCCTGTTCGGTTTCACCGCGCTGACCGTGGTCGGTGACGGCAACGGCAAGGTGGGCTACGGCCGCGGCAAGGCCCGGGAAGTGCCCGCCGCGATTCAGAAGGCCCTGGAAGCGGCCCGGCGCAACATGATTCAGGTGGATCTCAACGATACCACGCTGCAGCACGCCATCCGGGCGCGGCACGGGGCCTCCAAGGTCTTCATGCAGCCCGCGTCCGAGGGTACCGGTGTGATCGCCGGCGGCAGCATGCGCGCCGTGCTGGAAGTGGCCGGTGTTCATAACGTGCTGGCGAAGTGTTACGGCTCAACCAATCCCATCAATGTGGTTCAGGCCACGTACAAGGGGTTGCGGGACATGGCCTCTCCGGAATATGTCGCGGCGAAACGCGGCAAATCCGTTGACGAGGTGGTCACTTAAGCGCAGGCGGCGAGCGGAAGCAGAGCAATGGCGGCGAAAAAGGCAAGTACACTCAAGGTGACCCAGGTCAAAAGCACCAATGGCCGGTTGTCGAAACACCGGGCCTGTATACGGGGACTGGGACTGCGCCGTATGTGGCATACGGTGGAAGTCGAGGACACGCCGGCGGTACGCGGCATGATCAACAAGGTGTCCTACCTGGTCCGGGTAGAGGGAGAGTAAGTGATGAATCTCAATAACCTGCGTCCCGCGCCGGGCGCGCACAAGCCGGTCAAGCGAGTTGCCCGCGGTACGGGCAGCGGACTGGGCAAAACCGCCGGTCGCGGTCATGCCGGGCAGAATTCCCGTTCGGGCGGTGGTGTGGCCCCGGGCTTTGAAGGCGGTCAGATGCCGCTGCAGCGCCGGGTACCCAAATATGGTTTCCGTTCCGCGGCCGCGCGCGAGACGGCCGAGGTACGCCTGACCGAACTTAACCGCGTTGCCGGCGATGTGGTGGATCTGGACGCGCTGAAAAAGGCGAACATCGTGCGCCACGACATGAAACGCGCGAAGATCGTGCTCAAGGGGGATGTGGAACAGGCGCTGACCGTGCGCGGGCTGAGCGTAAGCAAGGGCGCGCGCGCGGCGATTGAAAAGGCCGGCGGCAAGGTCGAGGAGTAACCCGGATTATGGCCCGCAACCGCGCACAATCCGCCCAGACGGCAGGCTCCGACAAGTCCTCGCTGAGTGAGCTCTGGCGGCGGCTCGGGTTCCTGTTCGGAGCTCTGCTGGTGTACCGCATCGGCACCCATATTCCGGTGCCGGGCATTGACGCGGAGCAGATGGCGCAGCTGTTTTCCGACAACCGCGACACCATTCTGGGGATGTTCAACATGTTCTCCGGGGGTGCGCTGGAGCGCATGAGTATCTTTGCGCTCAACATCATGCCCTATATCACGGCCAGCATTATCATTCAGCTGATGAGCGCGGTGAATCCCAAGCTCGAGCAGCTGCGCAAGGAAGGCGAATCCGGCCGGCGCAAGATCACGCAGTACACGCGCTATCTGACGGTGGCGCTGGCCACGGTGCAGTCCTTCGGCGTCGCCGCGGGCCTGGTGAGCCAGGGCGTGACCCTGCTGCCCGACAATCCGGGGCCCATGCAACTGGCGTCCTTCTATTTCGTGGCGGTGCTGACCCTGGTCTGCGGCACGGTCTTTCTGATGTGGCTGGGCGAGCAGATCACCGAGCGCGGCATCGGCAACGGCATTTCCATGCTGATTTTCGCCAGCATTGTCTCCGGGCTGCCGAGCGCGGTGGCGCAGACCTTCGAGGCCACGCGCCAGGGCGAGATGAGCCTGCTGGCACTGCTGCTGATATTCGCGGTGGCCGTGGGCGTGGTGGCATTCGTGGTCTTTGTCGAGCGGGGCCAGCGCCGGATTACGGTCAATTACGCGCGCCGTCAGCAGGGGCGCCGGGTGTACGCGGCCCAGCAGAGCCATCTGCCGCTCAAGGCGGGCGTGATTCCGGCGATTTTCGCCAGTTCCATGCTGCTGTTCCCGGCCTCGATCACACAGTGGGTAGGCAGCGGCAATGATTCCGTGGTGGGGCAGTGGCTGCAACGCATCGCGGACGCCCTGGCTCCGGGAACGCCGCTGTACGTGCTGCTGTTTACCCTGGCAATCGTGTTTTTCTGCTTTTTCTACACGGCGCTGGTGTTCAACCCCAAGGATGTGGCCGACAACCTGAAGAAGTCCGGGGCCTATATTCCCGGCATCCGGCCCGGCGAACAGTCGGCGCGTTATATTGATACGGTAATGGGGCGTCTGACCCTGATCGGTTCGGCCTATATGAGTCTGGTCTGCCTGCTGCCGCTGGGGCTGCAGGCGGTGTGGAACGTGCCCTTCTATCTGGGAGGGACGTCCCTGCTGATCGTGGTGGTCGTGGTGATGGACTTCTGGTCCCAGGTGAACGCGCACCTGATGTCCACCCAGTACGAGAAGCTGATGAAGAAAACGAACATGAAAGGCTATGGCGGCACCGGTCTGGTGCGCTAACGGAGAGAGGCGAAGACGATGAAGGTACAGGCTTCGGTCAAGAAAATCTGCCGGAATTGCAAGGTCGTCCGCCGCAAGGGGCGGGTGATGGTGATCTGCACCGAGGCGCGGCACAAGCAGCGCCAGGGCTGAGATCGTTTTTCCTTGTGAGTCAGGTGTTTGGTTGAAAATGGGACGGTGCAGCTGTATCCTCTGCCGCCTTTCGGCACGATAGCAGTTCGCCCTCGGAAGCGGAGAGTTGGGCATGGCCCGTATTGCAGGCGTAAATATTCCGGACAACAAGCACACGGAAATCGCGCTCACCTATATTTTCGGCATTGGTCCGACCACGGCGCGCCAGATCGTGCAGAGCGTGGGCCTGGACCGGAGCCTGCGGGTGCGTGATCTGGGCGAGGATCAGGTGGACGCCCTCCGTACGGAAGTGGGCAAATACTCCACCGAGGGGGATTTGCGCCGCGAGATCAACATGAACATCAAGCGTCTGAAGGATCTCGGCTGCAACCGCGGGATCCGGCACCGGCGCCATCTGCCATTGCGTGGGCAGAGCACCAAGAACAACGCACGGACCCGCAAGGGCCCGCGGAAACCCATCCGCAAGTAAGCGTCTGAATCCAGGTAGGCAACATGGCTAAAGCTAGGAAAGACAGCGGCACTCGCCGGAAAAAGATTACCCGAAGCGTGGCGGACGGCATCGCGCATGTCCATGCCTCCTTCAACAATACCATCATTACCATCACGGATCGTCAGGGCAATGCGCTGTCCTGGGCCACCGCCGGCGGTGCGGGCTTTCGCGGTTCACGCAAGAGCACGCCCTTTGCGGCGCAGGTGGCGGCGGACAACGCCGGCAACGCCGCCAAGGATTATGGTGTGAAGAATCTGGAAGTCCGGGTCAAGGGGCCCGGGCCGGGACGCGAGTCGTCCGTGCGCGCGCTGAACGCCTGTGGTTTCAAGATCACGGAGATCGAAGACGCCACGCCGATTCCGCATAACGGCTGCCGTCCGCCCAAAAAGCGCCGCGTCTGAGGAGAGTAGCGAAGCATGGCAAGATACATCGGACCCAAATGCAAGCTGTCGCGCCGGGAAGGCACGGATCTCTTCCTGAAGAGCGGTATCCGGCCCCTGGAATCCAAGTGCAACGCGGAGCAGCCCCCGGGCCAGGCCGCGGCCACACGCCGCATGAGCCGGCTGTCGGACTATGGCGTGCAGCTGCGCGAGAAACAGAAAGTGCGCCGCATGTACGGCGTACTGGAAAAGCAGTTCCGCAACTATTACAAGAAGGCGGCCCGGTCCAGGGGCTCCACGGGCGAGCTTCTTCTGCGTTTCCTGGAAGGCCGTCTGGACAACGTGGTCTACCGCATGGGCTTTGGTGCCACGCGTGCGGAAGCCCGGCAGCTGGTCAGCCACCGCGCCATTCTGCTGAACGGTCGTACCACCAATATCCCCTCGTGCCAGGTCAAGCCCGGCGACGTGGTTACGGTGCGCGAAAAGGCGCGCAACCAGCTGCGGGTCAAGAACGCCATGGAGCTGGCCCAGCAGCGCGGCTTCGCACCCTGGCTGGAAGTGGACGAGAAGAAATTCGAGGGCACGCTCAAGGCGCTGCCGGAACGCATTGATCTGCCCGCCGAGATCAATGAAAGCCTGATTGTCGAGCTTTACTCCAAGTAAAGACTGCCGAGGGATCTCTATGACCGCCGCGAACGAATTTCTTACGCCTCGCTCCATCGAGGTAAACGCGATCAGCTCCTCTCACGCCAAGGTGGAGCTGGAACCGCTCGAGCGTGGTTTCGGGCACACCCTGGGCACGGCGCTGCGCCGCATCCTGTTGTCCAGCATGCCTGGCTGCGCCATCACCGAGGTGGAAATCGACGGCGTACAGCACGAATATTCCACCATTGAGGGCATTCAGGAAGATGTCATCAACATCCTGCTGAACCTCAAGGGTGTGGCGCTCAAGCTGCACGAGCGTGATGAAGCCACGCTCGAACTGGTCAAGAAGGGTCCGGGCGATGTGACCGCCAACGATATTCAGCGCGATCACACCGTCGAAATCGTCAACCCGGACCACCTGATCTGCACCCTTACCGGCGATACCGAGTTGCGCATGCAGCTCAGGGTTACCGAGGGCCGCGGCTATGTGCCCGCGGACGCCCGGCAAAAGGACGAGGACGAGAACCGGGGTATCGGGCGTCTGCAGCTGGACGCCAGCTACAGCCCCATCCGGCGCGTGGCCTATGCGGTGGAAGCCGCGCGGGTGGAACAGCGCACGGACCTGGACAAGCTGGTCATTGATCTGGAGACCAATGGCACCATCGAGGCGGAAGAAGCCATCCGCCGGGCCGCCACCATTCTCCAGCAGCAGATCTCCGTGTTCGTGGATATGGAGCAGGACAGCAAGCCCGAGCCCAAGCAGGAAAGCGAGGAAGTCGATCCCATCCTGCTGCGTCCGGTGGACGATCTGGAGCTGACGGTTCGTTCCGCCAACTGCCTGAAGGCGGAAAACATCTATTACATCGGCGATCTGGTCCAGCGCACCGAGGTGGAGCTGCTGAAGACCCCGAATCTGGGCAAGAAATCCCTGACCGAGATCAAGGATGTTCTGGCTTCCAAGGGGCTTTCGCTGGGCATGCGTCTGGAGAGCTGGCCACCGGCGAGCCTGCGCGAGGATGACCGGCTCAACGCCCGGTTGCGCTAACTGAACGAGAGTCGGGCGCTTGCCGGCGCCCGCGGAAATCAAGGGTCATAACCATGCGTCATCGCAAAAGCGGCAGAAAACTCAATCGCAACAGCTCGCACCGCAAGGCCATGTACCGCAACATGGCCGTGTCGCTGTTCGAGCATGAAGCCATCAAGACCACATTGCCCAAGGCCAAGGAGCTGCGTCGGGTGGCGGAGCCGCTGATCACCCTGGCCAAGGAAGACTCCGTGGCCAATCGGCGCACCGCCTTTGCGCGCACCCGCTCCAAGGCCATGGTGGGCAAGCTTTTCGACGAGCTGGGTCCGCGCTACAAGGAGCGCCCGGGCGGCTATA
This sequence comes from uncultured Alcanivorax sp., assembly GCA_964532105.1. Taxonomy (GTDB): domain Bacteria; phylum Pseudomonadota; class Gammaproteobacteria; order Pseudomonadales; family Alcanivoracaceae; genus SLJS01. The sequence goes on from CAZHGU010000008.1 coordinate 13,812, forward strand.
TGCGCATCCTCAAGATGGGGTATCGCACCGGCGACAACGCGCCCATGGCCTATGTGGAGCTCGTGGATCGGCCCGGCGCGGCGGACAACGACGAGGAGTGAAACGAATCTCTCTCGGGTATCCGCAAAAAACCGGGACCAGAGGTCCCGGTTTTTTTATGTCTTCTGTTTGGCCTTCCCTCCGAATCCACTGGTAACCGCCCCTTGAAGGAACCGGAAACAACGCGGGTTTTCCCGTTTCCCTTTTCTGGTCCTTCTGTATTAGCCGATTACTCGACTAGGCATTACAGCCCAGGGCTCGGCTGATGCTTCCGCCTGTTTTTTGAACTCCTTCATTGACCCCGCTTTCCTCTATGCATAAGTTTGCATGTGACCAGCGAGTCATAAAAGAATTTCAATAAAGCGCTGATCCCTCCGCAGTACCCATCAGGGGATCGATCGGGGTTGGGCGCTCCAAGAGGGAGGATTCATGTTGAACCGTCATTCAGTGCTGCGAGCCCTGCTGCCGGCGTTGGCCAGCCTGGCCCTGCTCGCCGCTGCTCCGGTCCAGGCCGTAGATTATCGTTATCTGAGCACCTCCAAGGAGGATCTGCCCTCCGGCGACAAGCGTATCGATGTTATCCGCTCGCCGCTCGCCGGCGCGCCCGAGATCCGCCCCGACGGGCAGAGCCTGCGCATCGAGATTGACAGCTCCCGCACGCTCAAGGATTCGGTCAATGTCTGGCTCAAGCCCAGCTTTGGCGAGGCCCGCAAGCGCGTCGATCTGAATGTTCAGTCGGTACAGCGCAATGTGGACAGCGAGCTCTGGCCGGGCCGCACCGTCCATGTCATCCAGGCGGATCTGCCCTGGCTGGGCGGGGATGTCACCGCTGATCTCTATGATATCCATGTGAAGTGGACGCGCTACTGGGGCATGAAGACCATCAAGGACAAGCAGCCGCGCGCCGTGCAGATCATGGACTCGATTCCGCAGAATCCGCGCGTGGCCGTACTGGCGGACCCGCAGGTGGGTGATCCCCGCGCCCTGGTGGAAGCGGCGCACGAAAGCTGGGATGCCGGCAATCTGAATCCGCTGCAATTCGCCTGGAGTGAAGTGGTAGGGGATCTGTCCAAAGGGGACCGCTGGGCGGCTTTCCAGAAAACCATTCAGGAGATCAATGCCCAGGATCCGGATTTCGTGCTGGTGAATGGCGATCTCACCTTCGGCGCCGCCTACAACCACGAATTCGCGGACGCCTACCGGCTGCTCAACCAGATCGAAGCGCCCACCTATGTCGCGCCGGGCAACCATGACGGCTACAAGCATCCGCTCATGCCGGACGGCCAGGCCAAGTGGGAAAAGTTCTTCGGCCCGCTCTACTACAGCGTGGACGTGGGCCAGGATACCCACATTGCGTCACTCAACTCCTATGACTGGCCCAACAAGCACCGGCTGGTGACCACCTGGGGCGGCAATGTGCGTAATGGCCAACTGGACTGGCTGGAAAACGACCTCACCAGCTGGCGTGCCGCCAACCCGGACGGCAACCTGATTACCTTTGCCCACCATGATCCGTCCTGGGAGCAGTCCCCCGGTTTGCTGGACAATATTCTGGATCCGCAGGATCAGCTCTGGAGCGGCGTGAACCGTCTGCCGCTGCGTAATCTGCTGAATGACGCCGACGTGGACGTTCACTTCGCGGGCCATACGCATAACAATCGCGTGGCGCGCTATATCGACGACGGCAGCCAGCACGGCAAGCTGGTGGAAACCCTGCACGGCAACTGCTTCCAGAAAACCACGCCGCAGGAAGGCACCCAGAACGATATCCACTCCATCCCGCATTGCGGCGAGGCGGATCCGAGCACCCAGTACCAGCACAAGCAGGCGCTGCTGGAGCCGGGCAACGGCACTCTCTTCGTGGAAACCACCACGATTTCCTCGGACACCGGTGCCTACTGGGGTTGGCGGCTGTTCCCGCTGGAGCGGGTGAACGGTTACTCCACCGTGAACGGTCAGGCCGGCCAGGGTGTGAATCCGGCGAACATGGGGTATCCCATGACCGACATGGAATTGAACCGGATCGCCGATACCCAGGTGCCCGATCCCGGCGGCAGCGTGAATCCCGATATCGTGGATGTGGGCTATTACTCCCATCCGTCCTACTTCATTGACGTGGAGCGGATCACCGATACGGGCACGCGCAGCGAGTACCGCATCACCAATGATTCGCTCACCCCGGTGAGCGGGGCTGTGGTGCAGAGCCTGAACAGCTGCGACACGGTCAGCGTCTCTGGCGGAACTTCGGTCTGGGAGCGCACGGACAAGGATGCCGCCCGTACGGATGTGAAGACGCAGTACTATGTGGGCGCGGGCCAGTCCGTTGTGGTCAGCGCCGAGGCGGCCTCGGGCAGTGCCAGCTGCGATGAGGACGAAGGCGGCTGGTGGATCTTCTAGGACGGAGGCCGACATCAGGGATGTGCAAGAGGGAGGCCCCGGGGCCTCCCTTTTTTGTGGGCACCAGGCCTTGAGCGCGAGCCAGGATTCGGGCGCTCAGCGCGAGTCCGTGATCCGTGTTAGCGTCGACGCCAATACAGCGCGCGAGGACGAGCCCTGATGAAAGCCTTTTTCCGGCGCCTGAAGGCATGGCTGGTACCGGCACGGCCAGGGCCGGAGAACCGGGACCCGCACCTCGACTATGGC